>JAUNAI010000303.1 GCA_030527705.1 Planctomycetia bacterium
GTCGGTTGCTGAATGGGCGTTCCCTGTGGTGTCAGTGGCGTCACGGTCGCGCGGCGACGCAAAAGTCCTGGGGCACGGTTATTTCCACCGAGAAACTGCGCAGAGCAGTCACCCACGATAAACGCGCTCGCTAAAACTGTCACGATTCCGAGTAAAAAAGCTCGGCCGAATGTCGTTTCAGATAAAAATTTCATCTAAATTTCCTACCTTATTTCTCTTAAATGTTTTTTGTTCCGGGCAAAAATACAATCCGTATGAATATAACGATTTTCTTGGTTTTAGTCAAGAGGAATTCTCTAAAACGTGACATACTGGAAAAATTTAACATAAAATTTACATTTAAATCCCCCCCCCTCCCTGTTCAATTACGAAAAAAAAGGTAAATTATTCCTATATTGGAGATTATCTCCGTTTTTTCTGAAAAATGGAAACATCACGGATATATTATGGCGTACTATTTATGCCCGACGTACTATAAAATTTCACTTTACCGTCATTTCGCGTTGCAGAAATGACTACCGAAAGGACCGCCCTTTCCTGAATTTTCAAGTGGAATCAATATATATGAGCTATAATATTAATGTATAAACGTATTGGAGTAACCGGAATGGATAAAAGTGAGCTGAACGAAGCACGATTAACGCGGGAGAATTTTCAGGAAGACTGGATTCCGGCGCGGGCAGTACTGCGCCACTGGAAGACAGATCGGGCACAGAAACTCGCACTTGCGGACACGACGGGGACGGAGTTGACCGGAGCGTCAGCGCTTGTGCGGATGTTGGTTCTAAAACGTCTTCTGGAAAAATACATTCTCGCGCCGGATGAAAAGAACGTTGGAATTCTTCTGCCACCATCTGTGCCGGCGATTCTTGTGAATGCTGCGTTAACTGTCGGTCGGCGTGTCAGTGTGAATCTGAATTATACGCTGAATAATGAAACGCTGAATGTCTGTATCCGGAAGGCTGGCGTGCGTCATCTGATTACGAGTCGGAAGGTGATGGAGAAATTTTCTTTCACTCCGGAATGTGAGGTGGTGTATCTGGAAGACTGGGTGCCGAAAGTGACGCTGTGGGACAAGATTTCGTGTGCGATGATGGCGAAACTTCCGTTACGGAGCCTGTATCGGCGACTGAAACTGAACGGGATGAATCCGGATGACACGATGGCGATTATTTTTACGTCTGGCTCGACGGGGATTCCGAAAGGGGTGATGCTTTCTTCTCGGAATGTAGGAGGAAACGTAATCGGATGTCGGGACGCACTTCATCTGTGTGAAAAAGACACGATGGTCGGTATGTTACCTCTTTTCCACTCGCTGGGATATATGGCGACGATCTGGGCGGTACTCGGTCTGGGAATGATGGGGTGTTATCATTATTCACCGTTGGAACCGCGACCGTTGGCGAAATTGTGTAAAAAATACCGACCGACGATTCTTCCGGGAACACCGACGTTTCTGAGAATGTATCTTCGGCGGCTGGAACCGGAAGATTTAAGTTCATTTACGCTGATTATTTCTGGTGCTGAAAAGTGCCCGGTCGGGCTGATGGAGGAGTACGAGAAACAGTTTGGCGTGCGTCCTGTGCAGGGATATGGAATTACGGAAACGTCACCTGTTCTGTCAGTGAATATTCCGAAATCGAGACGAATTTCCGACGCGGATCCATTTCCGGTGGACGAGTCGCTCGGTTTACCACTTCCGGGTGTCGGTGTGAAGGTACTGAATCTCGAGACGGGAGAACCGTGTGCTCCGGGAGAACGCGGTATGTTATACGTGCGCGGGATTTTCGTCATGAAGGGGTATTACGGCGAGCCGGAAAAGACGGCAGAAGTTCTTGACGCGGACGGTTGGTACCGAACGGGTGACGTCGTTTATCAGGACGAAAATGGGTATATTTTCTTCGCAGGTCGGCAGAGTCGATTCGCGAAAATCGGTGGTGAAATGGTTCCTCATGAGGGAATTGAAGAGACGCTAAATCGGCTTCTGGAAAATCCAAGTGACGAGGCTCCGCGTCTGTGTGTGACGTCTGTTCCGGATGATAAAAAAGGTGAAAAAATCGTCGTTCTGTATACGGAACTGTCGCGGACACCGTCAGAAATTCGTGAGCAGCTACTTGCGGAAAAATATCCTGCGCTCTGGATTCCAGATGCGGATGCGTTCTGTCAAGTGGAAGAAATTCCGCTTCTCGGGACAGGAAAACTGGACCTTTTCGCGCTCCATCAGGTCGCGATGAAGTGGTATCAGGAAAAGTCGTAAAATCTGTAACTGACATTTCATCATTCGTGTGTAATACACGTGATAGACTCCGTAATAATGTACCTGAAAAGGAGTGTAATTAGAGCGTGATGGAGTGACTCCTGATTTCCGACGTTCTCCGTAAAAAATCTGGCGTGAGGGCTGGACTTTTCCGACGTTTTCCGTAAAATTTTTGTCGTGTGGGCGGTCTTTTCTGATGTTCTCCGTAAAAAATCTGGCGTGAGGGCTGGACTTTTTCCGGATTTCGTCTATAATAGGAGGTATATATCTGAAACATATAAGGAAAAATATATAAGAAAGTGCACGGGGGATGTAGATTCTTTCAGAGAAAGAAGAGTCCTGAACAGGGAATAAAAAATTATGGCAGAGAAGGTAAATATAGGGACGACGGAGAAAAAACCGACACGGCGAGCGACGGCAGAAAGTATGGCTGCGAGTCAGCGTGATATTTCGATTAGCGAGTTTTTCGCGAAAAACCGACACCTGCTCGGTTTCGACAATCCGCGAAAAGCGTTACTTACAACGCTGAAAGAGGCGGTGGACAATTCGCTCGACGCATGCGAGGAAGCGGGAATTCTGCCGGAAATCTGGGTAAAAATTACCGCGACGGCACCGAATCGCTATAAAGTTGACGTTCAGGATAACGGTCCCGGTATCCTTCAGAAACAGATTCCAAACGTTTTCGGAAAACTCCTTTACGGTTCTAAATTCCACCGGATGCGCATGTCGCGCGGTCAGCAGGGTATCGGTATTTCCGCAGCGGGGATGTACGGTGTTTTAACGACTGGAATGCCCGTCCGAATCGTGTCTCAGGTTTCCCCGAAAAGAACGCACTTCTATCTTCTTCGTATCAACACGAAGAAAAACGTCCCGGAAATTCTAAACGGTGACGGTGACGGTGAAATGGTTCCCGTGGCGCAGGAGGCGCGACTGGCATTCTTCGCGGAGCACGAAATTCAGTGGGCGACCAGTGTCCAGACCGGCACGCGCGTAGAAATCGAGCTGGAAGCGAAATATATGCGTGGACGTGGGAGTGTGGACGAATATCTGGAGCAGACGGCAATCGCCAATCCGCATGTTCGGCTACACTATCAGGGACCGGAAGATGAGGAAGAACATGTTTATGAGCGGGCGACGAATCAGTTACCGGTCGAGCCGAAAGAGATTAAGCCGCACCCGTACGGTGTGGAACTTGGGCGGCTCGCGGACATGGCGCGGCACGCGACAGATCTGAGTATGAACAGCTTTTTCGAGAACCATTTCTCGAAAGTTTCCGGACCAATCTGTAAGACGCTCTGCGCGACAAGTCAACTTTCCCTCAAGACGCACCCTGCGAATTTAACCCGAGAAGAGGTGGAACGGCTTTACGATGCGATTCAGAAGACGAAAATTCCGAATCCCTCGACCGACTGTCTCTCACCGATTGGGGAAGATTTACTTCTGAAAGGCTTACATCAGGTGGTGCCGGGTGAATTTTATACCGCAGCGACACGCCCGCCGGCGGTGTATCGTGGGAATCCGTTCCAGGTCGAGGTCGCGCTGGCATACGGTGGCGCGGCAGTGACGCAGAACGTTTCAGTCGACCTTTTACGCGAATTGCTCTCCGAAACCGACGTGCGGACGTTACGTCAGTTCCTCATGAATACGTTTCAGGGAATCGGCGCGGAAGGTGCGGATAAAATCATGAAAGAATCGCGACTTTCGACCCGAATGTCACCAGCAAAAATGCAGCCGAAAGACATCATGCAGCTTTATTCTGCGATGAAACACGTGAACATTTCCGAGGGACAGTCAATGAATGTGTATCGTTACGCGAATCGCGTGCCGCTCCAGTCGCAACTCTCGGCATGTGCCATTACGCAGACGATTCTGAACATGAACTGGCGGAATTATGGTCTCCAGCAGTCGCGCGGAAGTCTTCCACGTGGTCCGATTACCGTGATGGTTCATCTTGCGAGCGTCTGGGTGCCGTTCACGAGCGAGTCGAAAGAGGCGATTGCGTCGTACCCGGAAATTATGACGGAAATCCGACTTGCGCTCCAGACCGCCGGACGAAAACTGGGACTTTTCCTGAAGCGGAAACAGCGCGTCAGCGAGCAGGCGGACCGCCGGAAACAGTTTTTACGGTATCTTCAGGAAGTCGCAAGCGCAATTCATGAGATTAATGGCTGTGATTACCAGACAATTCTGGAGAATCTTCAGGAAGTTGCACGCCTGAAAACTTCTGAGGCGGACGCGAAATACGATGAAAGTGGTAAAAAAATCGTCGAAAATGATGAAATCGATTACGGTGGAAGCGTTTTAATCGTCGAGAACACGAATATCGAGGACCGAATTAATCGCACGCCCAAAATTTCGGTAGTAGAAGAAGTGGAAAAAAACACCGACGCTGAAAAAAAGGCTGAGGCTGAAAATGTCACTGAAGCT
>JAUNAI010000304.1 GCA_030527705.1 Planctomycetia bacterium
GACAGAAAATACGTCAGAAAATACATCGGAAAATATGACGGAAAACGATTCTGAAACTGATTTTCTTCTCCGGGCGTTGGATTCTCTGGGAGCGTGTGAGAGCGTGGAACGGGCGAAAACTTTTGCGCGGACGGGGACGGATAGACACGGAAATTACCGGGAGTTTTCGACGCAGGAGCAGTTCCGATTCGCTGCGATTGACTTTTCGGCAGGCGCGCAGGAATGTGCTGAAGTCGCGGTTTCCGTCCGGATTCTGGCGCAGTGGAAACGCACTTCGGAACGGTTAATTCTCGTGGCGATGACGGATTCCGCGCGTGGTCCGCTTCCATTTCCGGAACAGGATTCCATGCCGACGCAGTTCGCGTGCGTGACAGGTGGCGGAACGCTCTCCGATTTTCAAAATACGCTGACTTTCGCGGCTTTCACGCCGAATACGCTCGCCGACGCGGTCCGGACGGTGAGTGAGAAATTACCGTACATTTCTGATTTTCGTCTTGTAAACACTCTTTCCGCCGGGCGTAAGCCGATTCTTCTGATTTGATAAGCGGTTTCTGTTAAGAGTATTATAATATTAAATGGAGAAGTTTTAGACTAAACTTCTGACGTAAAATTCTACCCTCAAAAAAACACAGAGGCTTTAACAATTAATATTATAAAGCAAGCGACGCAGTCGCGATTAAGAGTTTTTTGAAAGGAGGGTCTGGGAGGAAAACAATTTTGCAAAAATGTTTTCCTTCCAAGATTGCGACCTATAAAGATTTATTTATAAATAGGACTTAAAATGAACGTATCAACGCATTTAAAATGTGAAAATATCACTAAAATATATCGTGGCGGAAGCGCGGACGGTGCGGCAGACGTGCATGCGCTGAACGGCGTGACGCTGGAGATTCCGCATGGGCAATTCGTCGCGGTTATGGGAGCGAGCGGGTCTGGAAAAAGTACCCTTTTACACGTCGCGGCAGGGCTGACGAAACCGACTTCCGGAACGGTTAAAATCGGCGAGACAGTCATCTCCAGTCTCTCCGACCGTCGGCTGACGCTTTTTCGTCGGCAAAATACGGGAATCGTGTTTCAGGCGTTTAACCTGATTCCGACGCTGACAGCTGAGGAGAATATCCTTTTACCGTTACTCGCTGGTGGTACTCGTGGAACGGGGGGAATTACGGGGACTTCTCCGCGTGTCGCTTCTGCGATGAATGAAATTCTGAATCGGCTGAATCTCCAGAACCGACGGAGACATTATCCCGACGCGCTTTCCGGCGGGGAACAGCAGCGCGTGGCGATTGCGAGAGCGTTGTTTACGGATTTTCTGACGGAAGATTCTCAGAATTCGCTCCTTTTCGCGGATGAACCGACCGGGAATCTCGACACGGCAAATAGCGAGATTATCTGCCGACTGTTACGTGATTTATGCACGGAACGGCATCACACCATGCTCGTAGTGACACATGAACCGTCCGTGGCGCAGTGGGCGGACCGTGTGATTACGCTGAAGGACGGAAAGATTTTCCGTGACCAGACTGCCGAGGAATTCAAGAAGGAACACGATTTCGGAAATACGCAGAAATTGGCGAAAAATCCCGACGCACGTGGCTCGCAGGAGGCATAATCATGAGAATTTTGTGGAAATTGTGTCTGCGCGACCTGATTCATCGGCGTGTGCGTCTTGGTTTTACCGTGTTGGCGATTGCCGCGGTGAGTTGCCTGATGATCTGGTTCGTCGGAAGTCTGGACGTTGGTGAGATGATGAAACGGGATGTCGTACGGAACACGTTCGGTGTGTATTCCGTTGCGATGTTCCGTGATGATGGTTTTTCGGCAGAGGACGTGGAGCGTCTGACACGCTGTCCGCAAATGTCGGCAATTGACACAGCAAGACAGACTGAGCCGGAAGTGTTTCTGACGGATGTGACGTACCCCACGACGGCGTTTCGGAGAAGTCCGAAAATTACGGGTATTCAGAGAAACGCGTCGCCTTATGAGATGGATGAGGGACGCTGGTTCCAGAATCCGGGTGAGTGTGTCGTCAGTTCCACAGCAAGTGATACGCTCCGGACGGAGGGGAAATCACAGATTGAGCCGGGTGACCGAATTACTGTAAAAACCGACGTGGGCGAGCACGTTTTGACCGTGGTCGGAACGTTTAAACAGTCGGCAATGAAACCGATTTCGGCACGTCGCGGCGGTGGCGAAGCTGGCGGTGGATTTAACACGTTTTCGTTCGGTTTCGGGGAAGGTCTCGGCGCGGGAATGAAGAAAGACGCTCCGAAAAATGCGCAGAAACCGGGTGAAAAACCGGGAAGTGTTCTGAATGCTGGACAGAAACCGGGACAGAATCCGAAAAACACTCCGCGTGCGGGAGGCGGACGGCGTGTAGAATTTACGCCGGGCGCGGACGAGCGGGTGAAGGGGAATCGCGGACCGTGGACACCGCCGCCGTTGGGGCTTTCAGCTCCGTCGGTGTATGTTTCGTGTGAGGAACATGCGGAACTGTGCGGAAATCAGGGAAAAGCGAATCTCCTGTTCGTGGAACTGAAAAAAGACGCGAAACCGGCGGATTTTTACGCGGAAGCAGAGAAAGTTCTGGGAAAGTCGCTCGATGAATTGACAATTTCGGTCGCGGATGCGGACTCGTTACAGAATCAGCAGGAGAAGCAACAGTCGATTAACGCGGTTTTTGCTCAGGCGTGGTCGGCGATGGGAATCGTGATTGTGACGGCAGTTCTGATTATTTTCACGACGCTGAATCTGGACGTGAATGAACGGACGCGGTATCTGGCGATGCTCCGGACGTTGGGACTGACGCGGACGCAGGTGGCGGGCTGTATTCTGCTTGACGGCGTGTTTCTCGGTGTTTTGGGCTGGGCACTCGGTATGCTGGTCGGTTGGGGACTGCTGGAGTGGCAGGCGTTTCAGAATGGCGGAAAGTGGGTACTTTTACCGCTGTCCGGGAAAAATATGCTCTTGTCGTTTTTATGTACGATTGTCGGGGCGTTGGTTGCGTCCGTGGTTCCGGCGGTCCGCGCGACGTTCGTGTCGCCGGTGGAATCCATGGTTCGGATGAATCGACGTTTTTCGATGCAGACGCTCTTGATTTCCGCGTTGCTCGGCGTGATTCTGCTCGGAATAATCCCATATTTCGTCTTCTTACCGATGTCGAAAGAGTTACGTGGAATCCTCTTCGGGACGCTCGGCACGTTCTGTTTCGGGGCGGGGTTCCTGCTGTTTTTCCCGTGGACGATTGCGATTACGGAACGGATTGGTGCGCCGATTCTCGCGGTTTTATGCCGATTCGATTCGCGGTTTCTGAAGAATCAGCTCGCCGGGAATCAGTTGCGCTCGCTCATGACGGCGTTAATTATGTCGCTGGGGCTGGGACTTTATACGGCGTTGCTGATTTGGTCAACTTCCATGCTTTATCGCTTTACGATTCAGGAAGATGTGATTCCGTTCGCGCTCGTGCGTGTCGATGATACGATTACGTCCGAGAAGGCGGTGTCAGCGTTGCGGGAAATGCCGGGAGTGAGCGGGACGGAGTTTATGGAAGTGGCGGTCGCGCAGCCGATGTTGGACGAGAGCGTGTCGCGGAAAATGACGGAAAACGGCGCGATGAGTCCGAGTATTATTCTGATGGGAGTCCAGCCAGAATTGGCATATGGGGAGAAAAATCCCATGCTGAACTTACGGTTCTTGCACGGAAACCGAAAAGAGGCACTCACTGAGCTAGTGGGAATGGAAGACGGGCTAAAATCGAGTGAAACGGCAGGAAAACTGGGAATGAAATCGGGGGAAACAGGTAAAAATCGCGTGTGCGTGGTGACGTCCGAGTTACTGGAACATGCGGGACTGGGCGTGGGGGACGAGATTTCTCTTGCGTTGCCGGGAAGTCGGGAAAAACCGAGATACGCGGAATATCGGATTGTCGGCGTGGTCGATTTTCCGGGCATGATGTGGTTCGCGAAATTCGGGAATGTCCGCGTCGGTGGCGGGCGGTCGTGTGCGTTGGCGTTCGCGCCGTACGAGACGGTTCAGGAGGATTTCCAGACGCCGGAAAATGAGTTTTTCTGGTTCAACACGGACGGAAAAGCGTCGCACGCCGAGCTGAAAGCGGAATTGGAGAAAATCGTACATCAGGAAGCGTCGCGGACTTTTCTGCCGGAGACGGACGCGGAGTTCCAGAGCGCGAAATTTGCGAAAGTTACGTGGAATGCTGAAAATAAAGCGTTGCCGAGCGCGTTGGTCTCGCTTCATCCCGGCGCGGCTGGGAAGAAGATGGCGTTCGGATTGCGGGAAGTGGAGGGAATCTCGACGGAGAATCTTCTGTATGTGAATTCCGTACGGGCGACTTTCCCCGGTGGTGGCGCAGCGATTTTCTACGGCGTAGACCCACAGATTGCGTTTCGCGCGACGAACCCAGCACTGAACTTCACGTATACCACAGGAACCGCCTCCGACGCACTTCGGGCATTGTGCGACGACCCGAAAAATTGCGTCATTACACAGGAATTCGCGACGGCGTGGAACCTGAAACCGGGCGATACGCTGGCGGTAAACCTTCCGAAATCGTCCGAAAACGCACAACCTACCGGAAAACCGAGCATGGGCGGACGCGGAAAAGGCGGTGGTTCCGGACAGGGAAAACTTGGTATGGCTGGCGGTCCGCGTGGTTCTGATATGG
>JAUNAI010000305.1 GCA_030527705.1 Planctomycetia bacterium
GGTCAGAATTAGTAAACTTATGGATTAATATGTCCGAAGCACCGATTTTTAGTGTTTATCAGATTACTCGAGGGATTCAGAACCTGCTGGGAAATGTGTTTTCTGAAGTTCGTGTCAGTGGGGAAATTACAGACCTAAAACGGTCGGGAGCGGGCCACTGTTATTTTTCACTAAAAGATGAAAGTGCCCAACTGTCGGCTGTGATGTGGAATCGTTCTCGGTCCGCGAATCTGGAGATTTATGACGGTCTGGAGGTCGTGTGTTCCGGTAAAATTGAAGTTTACCCACCACGTGGCAATTATCAACTCGTTGTGTCGGCGATGGATCTAAAAGGGGTAGGGGCGCTGGAGCAGAAGTTTCTTGAGCTGAAACGGAAACTGGCTGCAGAAGGACTTTTTGCACCAGAGAATAAAAAGCCAATCCCGAAAGAAATACGGCGTGTCGGCGTCGTGACAAGTCCGGATGGAGCGGCAATTCACGATTTTCTGCAGGTTTTACGTCGTCGCTGGAACTGTGTTGATGTGTGCGTGTTTCCATCTGCGGTTCAGGGAACTGGCGCGGCGGAGACGTTAGCGCAGGGGGTAGAGTTCTTTAATCGTCATGCTGAGAAGCTGGGAATCGACTGCGTTGTTGTGACTCGTGGCGGCGGAAGTATGGAAGATTTATGGGAATTTAATCAGGAACGGTTAATTCGCGCGATTTTTGCGTCAGAAATACCGATAATTTCGGCAGTGGGACATGAAATTGATGTGACACTGTGCGATTTGGTGGCGGATCGGCGTGCACTTACTCCGTCTGAGGCAGCAGAAATTATTTCACCAGATGTTCAGGAAAAACTTGTTCAGCTGGAGAATATGCAGTCACGATTACAGTTGGCAATGGAGAATATCCTTACGCCACTAGAACTGGAAGTTGCGCATCTGGCAGAAAATGTAGTTTTCCGCTTTCCTATGTACGAACTGGACGAATTGACTCAGGATGTGGACCAGCTTGAGGAAGAACTTCAATTACGTTTTTCGATTCATGTAGAAAATTGGGAAAATGCTTTAAAATCCTGTGTGGCTCAACTGGAAGCACTCAGCCCTCTAAATGTTTTAGGACGTGGTTTTTCCGTTACAAGTACGATAGATGGACATGTCATCGGGAATGCAGAAGAGCTCACGCTTGGTACCCGAATTCGGACCCAATTCGCTCATGGTGAGTGTGAAAGTGTTGTCGAAAAGATCGGCTGTGGAGGCCTGTAAGGAGATTTTCGGACTCCTGAAGGTTACTGAAACAGGGAAATTGTAGTTGTCGTGGTTATTGAGGTATATTTTTTAATGTAATGATTATTTTTAATATAGAAATAGATCCTGAAGAAATTGCTACGTATATATCGTCGCGTTTTTTGCCTGATTATTTTCGGAATATGAAGCTGGAACAGGTACATCTTGAGCAGGATTCCATGAATAGAAATGGGACGCAGCCACTCATGTTAACCTATACCCGACCGGGGCGCGTTGAGGATTTTGCGATGAATCCAGATGAGCACGCATTCCCGTTAATTCAGTCTATTTATCCGGAATTCCAATGTGAAAATGCTATGTTTATAGAACATTCTGCACACTGGATGTGGGATGAACAGAAAATGCGTATTATATTCCGTCCACGTGAGGTACACACAGAACCCTCTGGTGAGGTTTTCAGTACAGAAGATGTGTATGTTTCTATTTCTCGGCGAGAAATTTTCCTTTCATTCGAGGCAATTCATGAGTTTTTGATTGCACAATTTACGGTCGTAGGGCTACCGGAGGAGATGGAAGGTCCAGTTGAGTGGGATAGTTCTCAGGGAGCAATAGTATATCGGACGAAACGAACGAAACTTCAGTGGGTGCTGGCAGAGGAAAATGCACTGGACGGAATCCTGCACTTTCTTGGTGTGGACTGTACACTACAGCAACTTTCACAGTGGGTTTCACCGAAAATTAATTCCGCACAACTGGCGAAAATTTACATAACGGATACGGGATTGAAAGTTCCATTAGTATTATTAAAGGAGGATACCAGCTGTGTTGCCCGTCAGCTTTATCACTAATTTTATGGCGAATTCGGTGGAAAATCCGACTTTTAGCTTGATTCTGCTCGGTTTCACGTTGGTGTTTGTGCTGGCTGGTTACCTGATTTCTCATGCGAAAATGTGGTTGGTACCGATTCTGCCCATTTTACTTATGGCGGGTGGACTGATTCTGGCCGATTATCTGATTTTCAGCCCGAAAGAGCGTGTCATGACAGTAATTCAGGAGTGTATTGTCGCAGTGGAACGGAATCAGAAAGCGGAGCTGATGACGCATGTGGCCCCGGAACTGAAATCGGACGTGGAGCAGAAGATAAATTGGGCGTTTTCATTGGCAGAATTCGAGCACGCATACGCGAATGATGTGAAACTGACGGAAAATGAGTTTACCACACCACCAACCATCCGGGCGACGTTTTTCGCTGGTGTCCGTTTCAAGGTACGTTCTGGAATGGCATATACGGACCGATACGCGTGTATCATGACGCTTGATTTCGAGGAATTCAGACCGGGAGAGTGGCTCATTACGGCTCACGAGGAACGAAATGTACTAGGAAACGGAACTCCATGAAAAATAAAATATGAAATAAAATATGAGATGAAATATGAGATACGTGATAAAACGTAAAATGTAAAATGTGGAAATAGAATGTAGAATGTAGAATGTAATATAATGAAGATAAAATATGAGCGTAATAAAATGGGAAAATGTAAAAAACATAAAATCTATGACTGAGATGGCCCTAAATTCTGTAAAAATCGGTACTCTGTGAAAATTCGGTGTGGTGGAGAAAAAGTGAAGCGGAAAGAAAAAAAGAACGATAAAGAATAGGGATAAACTTTTACGTTTGGGAGAAAGTCTATGGAAAAAACTATGTGTGTCGGTGTCATCGAATTTCAGAGCGTCGGAAAGGGGATGCAGGCGCAGGACCAGATGATGAAAACCGCCTCGATTTCGATTCTTTTTGGACGCACAATTTGCGCGGGGAAATACCTTCTGGCCGTCTGTGGTGGTGTGGATGAGGTTCAGACTGCGATTGACACTGGCGTAAAAATCGGAGGTGACGCGGTTATCGACTCGCTCGTCTGTCCACGTGTTCATCCTGCGGTTTTTGAGGCGCTCGGTCAGGCAGTCATCCTTCCTTCCACACGGGTTCCGGCACTTGGAATCGTCGAGTCGTTCGGTGCATGTTCGATTCTTGCGGCCTCGGATTTCGCTGCGAAAGCGGGAAATGTGACACTGATTCGGTTACATTTGGCCATGGCACTGGGAGGGAAAGGTCTCCTAATGCTTGTCGGCCCACTGTCGGACGTAAAAACCAGTACGAAAGCTGCGGCAGACGAAGTGCGTCGGCGGGGGTTATTAGTTTCGGAAGTCGTCATCTCGAATCCAGCAGAAGAAATGCTGATAGAATATTTATAAGCACAAGAAGAAAAAAACGAAAAAAGTAAACGTTCATAGAATTATTTGAATTAGGAACTCTAAAATGTTACTTTCACGTCGTAATTTCATGCAGTTAAGCGCAGGTTTTTGCCTTGCGTCCACACTTCCGGCGACATTCCCTGCCATGGTACTCGGAGATGAAACGGGAACGGAAAAATCTTCGGAACAGAAATTGAAGCTAAAATCCCTCCGTGTCTCTGTTGGTGCTGAGAAACCGTTCCGGGCGGTTCACATTTCTGACACGCATTTATGCTACGCGGACGAGCGAGATAATGAACGAAAACGGAATCTTGCCACCTCGCGCAGAAGGTATTTTGGCGATAGTGAGCGTTATTTTCGCCTCGCGCTCCAGCATGCTCAGAAAAACGATGCTCTTTTCCTTCATACGGGCGATTTAATCGATTTCGTCAGTGCAAGTAACCTCGACGCGGTCAAGAATCTCTTCTGCGACACGAATTCTTACGTTTCCTCCGGAAATCACGAGTTCAGTCAGTACGTCGGTGAGTCGAAAGAGGATGCGGCTTATAAAGCTCAGTCCTACGCTCGGGTTCAGGACGCGTTTCCGAATGATTTGACTTTCTGCTCACGGATTGTGAACGGAGTGAATCTCGTGGCGATTGACGACGTTTATTATAATTTTACTCACGTACAACTTGAACGTTTTCAGGCGGAAGTCGAAAAAGGGTTACCGATTGTGATGATGTGTCACTGCCCGTTATACACGCCAGAACTTTTCGACGAGATGATGACAGCACGAAAATCGCAGTGCGCGTATCTTGTCGGAGTGCCGAAGGAGCGTCTCGGAAATTACTCGGCTCATCGCTACGAGCAACAATGTCCGGACATACCAACGCTGGAATTTATTGCGTGGTTGCGGAAACAGCCGTTACTGAAAGCGATTTTCTGTGGGCACCTTCATTTTCACTGGTCCGGCAAGTTTTCAGAAACCGCCACACAGTACGTCGTCAGCGCGAATTATCAGGGTGACGCGTATGATATTACGTTCTGTTAAACGATTATACTTAGCCAGAATATCCATCAGTCAAGAAAACGGTCGTTTTTCCTGAAATTTTGACCGTTTTCGACTTTTCTTGCTGCCGATTCATCAGGGTACTGTGATTCTGAAAATAGTTGGTACTCCTAATCTTTTACTCATTCTATCTCTTTACGCATTT
>JAUNAI010000306.1 GCA_030527705.1 Planctomycetia bacterium
GCGCCTTCCGGAAAAGCCGATTGTGCCGAACGTCGAGGCGGTTCAGGACCGAATTGCATTGGAGATTATGCGTGGGTGTCCGTGGCAGTGCCGATTCTGTCAGAGTAATCCGATTCGCCGCCCCGTCCGGTCGCGGAAGCCGGAAACGATTCTGGAAAGCGCACGAAAAGCGGTCGCGAATACGGGGCACTGCGAGATTTCCCTCCTGTCGCTCTCCACGAGTGATTATCCGTGGTTCGAGAAACTCTCGACGGAATTACGCGCGGAAATGGACGCGAAAAACGTGGCGGTCTCAGTTCCCAGTCTCCGTGTGAATAAGCATCTTGCGGAAGTTGGCGAGACGCTTTCCACGGAACGTCACAGCGGTCTGACGATTGCGCCGGAAGCCGCCCGTGACGACATGCGGCGAGTTATCGGGAAGCGTATCACGAATGAAGACCTGATGGCGGGGTGTCGAATCGCTTTCGAGAATCGGTTCCAGCGCGTGAAGCTCTATTTCATGATTGGTTTACCCGGCGAGCGTCCAGAGGATATAGATGGAATGATTGAGCTGGCGACGCAGATTGGGGAGCTTGGGAAGGAAGTTTCCGGTCGTTTCCCGACGGTGGTGGTGAGTGTGTCGAATCTCGTACCGAAACCGCAGACGCCGTTGCAGTGGTTCCCGATGGCGACGCGTGAGTATCTCGTTCAGGCGCAGAAATACCTCCGGTGTCGGCGTTTACCGCGTTGGATTCAGCTGAAATATCATGAAGTGGACGGAAGTTTACTGGAGGGCGTCTTCTGTCGTGGCGACCGTCGGCTGGGGCGTGCGATTCTCCGTGCGTGGGAGAAGGGGGCGCGTTTCGATTCGTGGAGCGACCAGTTTCAGCCGGAATTATGGTGGGAGACGCTCGCGGAATGCGGAATCGACCTGAATTTATACCTCCACACGTCCCGCACGCCAGAAATGCGCCAACCGTGGAGCCATATCGAGATTTTCCAGGGCGTGAAGTATTTAGAGAAAGAGTTTCACCTCGCGGAACAGGATATTTGGGCGTTAGAGCCGACACAGAAAACGTATGAGGTTCCGGAAAGACCGCAAGTGAAAAAAGAAAGAAAAGAAAAAGAATAAAAAGCAAGCGTTCGTAGAACGCGATTAAGAGTTTTTTGAAAGAGGGGGCTGGGGAGAAAACATTTTTGCAAAAATGCTTTCTCCCCAAGAACACATCATATTTTTCTGTAATATTTACAAAATGAAATACGTACTTGGAATCGATTTCGGTGGCGGAGCGAGTAAAGCGACGCTGTTGGCAGAAAATGGGAAGATTGTAGCGACGAATACGGTCGAGTATCCTACGAGTTATCCTCAGGTGGGTTTTGCGGAACAGAATCCGTGGGACTGGTATGACGCGACATGTCGAACAATCGGTGAAATCCTTGAAAAATCGGGCGTTCACGCAGAAAATATCGTAGCGGTCTCCCTCGATGCGGCAACGCATACAGCTGTACTCACCGACGAAAATTTCCAGCCAATTCGCCCCGCAATTTATTGGACCGACTCACGGAGTACGGAGGAAGTGCGATTTCTGCGCGAAAACTATCTCGATGTAATTGAGCGGGAAGTGTTGCATAAGCCGGACACGATCTGGACGTTGCCACAACTGATGTGGGTGCAGAAACATGAGCCGGAAGTGTGGCGGAAAACACGGAGAATTATGTTCGCGAAGGATTTCGTGCGTCATCAGTTGACCGACGATTTCGTAACCGATGTGATTGAGGCGCAAGGCTCGATGTTTTTCGATTATACGCGCATGACGTGGTCAGAAACGCTCTGCGGACTGCTCGGAATGAGGACGGATTCGGAAATGTTGCCGAAACTGGTTCAGCCGACGGATATTGTGGGAGAAATTACTGCGAAAGCCGCCTCACAGACGGGATTACAGGCAGGAACGCCGGTGTTATGTGGGACGACAGACACGGTCATGGAAGTTTACGCTTCCGGAGCGGTCGCACAGGGACAGATGACGATTAAGCTGGCAACTGCCGGAAGAATCTGTGTTGTTACGGACCGCGCGTATCCGAATCCATATCTAATTAACTATTCTCACGTCGCGCAGGGACTCTGGTATCCGGGGACGGCGACGAAATCATGTGCCGCGTCGTTTCGGTGGTACCGGGATACTTTCGGTGGGGAGTTTCAAGCGCTTGCGGAAGGGGCTGCGTCGGTTCCGGTTGGGTGTGGTGGACTCATGTATCATCCGTATCTGAACGGAGAATTAACGCCGTACGCGGATCCGAAGCTCTGCGGAAGTTTCATCGGCGTGCGCGCGGGACACACGAAAAACCACTTCACGCGGGCAGTTTTTGAGGGGGTGGCGATGTCGATGCTCGACTGTCGACGAGCGTTAGAAAGCATTCATATTCCTCATGATGAAGTCGCTGTCGCAATCGGCGGTGGGGCACAGAGTCCAATCTGGCGTCAGATTCTAGCGGATGCGCTCTCGATAACGCTGATTCAGAAAGAAAACTCCGATTCCTCCTTCGGTTCCGCGATGATGGCAGGTGTGGCGATCGAAATCTTCACTTCACTCGCCGACGCACTGAAATGCTGCTCGAAAGAAGTTTCTCGAACATTTCCGGTCGCAGAAAATACAGAAAAATACGCGGAAATGTTCGTAAAATATAAAGCGGTTCACGACGCACTCGCGCCAATTTATCATGGTTAAAAAGAAAAAGAAAAGCACCTCAAAAAAGTAACAGAATCGTGACAGCATCCTCTATCAGGAGAGGCGGCGACTGGTAATGGCAATTTTTTCCATGAGTTTTACTTTATCAGTCTTCCTCTCCTAACTATGGGTGGTGGGTGATTCTACCATTCACGAATTACGGTGTACCATGCCTCCATTATACTCACCGACGATCACGTGTCTTATTATTATGGGTGCTCTGAACAGTTAATACTCACCCCCTCTTGCGTTTTTTCGATACGTCGGGTATAATAGAGTATAAATAGTATAAAAAAAATAACATATAGTGTATCCTACGGGAGCGATTTATGAAAAAAGCGGATGTTACACTCGCAGGAATATTAGTTTTAACTGTCCTTCTGTTGGGCGCAGGAGCCTATCTTATGCCGGAAAAGGAAAAGCATGAGGAATGCAGTCATGAAGGCCATAACCATCCTGAACATGTACACTCAGAGCATAATCACGCAGATCATGTACACACGGACAGCTGTTCCCATAAAGGTGATTCTCATGCAAGTGATACCCATGAGGGACATAATCATCAAGAAGAGTTCCATGAGGGACATAATCACGAGCATGATGTAGGTACGGAGATTGCGTTATCGGCTATCGCGGTGAAGAATATCTCTCTGGATACTCCTGATGGTGTCATGACAGCAGAAATTGGAACGTTTACACGGACGCACAGTATTCCGGCAATTGTCATGGAATTCGAGGGTCGGACAAAATTTAAGGTTCCGGCTCCTTACGCAGGTATCGTAACGCGGGTGTATCATGAACCGGGTGTGTCGGTAAAACCGGGAGAGGCACTTTTTGATGTGACGCTGTCGCTACCGGAAATGCGAGACGCGCAGATTACATTCCTGAAACTGTTGGAAACGGAAGCGTTTCTGGTACGAGAAATTGCGGAGATTGATAAGAATCTGGAGGGAATGGCACCTCAGAGACGGCGTGATTTGGATATTCGGCTGAAAGAGACACGGATTGAGCTAGAAAACCAGAAAGAAACGCTCACAGCGCTGGGACTCCCAGCAGAAATGTTGAAACAGCTGGCTACAGAAAAAAAGCGGATTGAGTATGTAATGACCGTTCCTGTTCCGAAAGTGAGTCATCAGGGAATCGTCTCGAAACAGAATCCGGGTGAAACAAAGAATTTTGTCGTAATTGAGGGATTCTACGTAAAAACAGGGGATAAAATTGAGTTAGGTGAGACACTCTGTGACGTGTGTGACCTCTGTGAATTGACCGTTCGGGGAGACGCTTTCGCGATAAATGAAGGAATTCTTTTAAAAGCGTTAAAGAACCCCAAAACGTTAGTGAGGGTAACTTTTGAGGGAAATCCCGAAAAAACGTTGGAAAATCTAAGTTTACGGCTGGTCGAAAGCCGGATTGATGAAGAGAATCGAACACTATCGTGCTACGCGGATTTTAAAAATGTGGTGTTAGGAGAGCCCCAGTCCCAACTTTTAGAGAAAGCAACACAGAGAGAGGTCGGAGCTAAATTGCCGGATACCGTCTCTGCTTCTCCTAGAAGGGAAGATTTTACTGTTCACTGGTTATATAAACCGGGACAGCGGTGTCAGATGGAGATTGGTTACGAGACAGTCGAGAATGTTTTCGTCGTTCCGGTCGGAGCGGTTGCGCGAGATGTCCAGGATACATATGTTTTTGAACTTGCAGAAGAAGTAGAAAATGGAGAGAAAATCTGGCGTCAAGTACCGGTTCATCTTCTATTCAAAACACGAGAAAAGGCGGTTCTCGCCACAGATGGTGAGTTGAAGCCAGGAATGAAGATAGCAGCTCGGAGTGCAACGTTTATTCAGGACGCAATTAAAGCACAAAAAAGCGGTGGAGTAGTGATTGACCCACACGCAGGGCATAATCATTAGGAACTGTTCACACAACACAAGTTTATGCTAAAATTGCCGATAAAAGTTGTAT
>JAUNAI010000307.1 GCA_030527705.1 Planctomycetia bacterium
ATACGGTTTCTGGTCGCGGAATTTTCATTCACAGAGACTCGCTGGAGTTCCCCACGTATCCGCATCGCGATCGTTTCTGCCGCTTCTTTCGTTTTCATCTCGTCCGTTCCGCGCACAACAACACGCGCCAACGCACCGTACGGCGGGTATTTCAGGACTTTCCGCAGTGGGAGAGCATACCGTGCGAAACCGAGAAAATCATGTCGGCAGGCATACTGAATCGCCGAGTTTTCCGGCTGGAAAGACTGTACCAGAACCTCACCCCCTGCGTCACCGCGACCGGTCCGTCCCGCAACTTGCGTGATGAGGTGAAAAGTCCGTTCCTCCGCCCGAAAGTCCGGCAAGTGTAAAGCCGTATCCGCGTTGACGACGCCCACGAGCGTGACGTTCGGAAAATCAAGACCTTTCGCAATCATCTGTGTGCCGAGTAGGATGTCGATTTCACCCGCTCGAAACTGCGCGAACGCCTTCTCATGTGCTCCGCGAGCCTGCATGGAATCCGTATCCATTCTCAGTACACGGGCTTTCGGAAACCTCGTCTGAATCTCCTCTTCCAGCTTCTGCGTTCCCATTCCAGAATACCGAATTGCTGTGCTCCCACACTGGGGGCAGTTCTGTGGCGCGGCGGCGTGATAATCACAGTAATGGCATACCACTTCTCCCGTCGTCCGGTGGTGTGTGAGTGAAATTTCACAGTGAGGGCATGACAGAACCGTCCCGCACGCTGGGCACTGAATATGTGTCGAAAACCCACGCCGATTCAGGAGTAAAATCGCCTGATGTTTCGTCCGGAGACACTCCGCGAGTGCCATGTGTAACTTCCGCCCAATCGCGCCGTTAGAAATCGCGTCTCGTATCCGTAAATCGACCGTCGAAACACTCGGCAAAACCCGATTCTTCACCCGGCTGGGCATGGAGAGTAGCTGATAATCCCCGTTCTGTGCGTGATACCATGATTCCAGAGACGGCGTGGCGGAACCGAGCAGGACGAGTGCGTTTTCCATTTTCCCACGCTGAATCGCAACTTCTCGCGCATGATACCGGGGAGCCATGGAATCCTGCTTAAAACTCGTTTCGTGTTCCTCATCAATCACGATTAGCCCCAGTCGCGGAGTAGGCGCAAAAACCGCACTTCGGGCACCGATAATGACTTCCACATCACCGTGTAAAATGCGTTGCCATTCCTCGTGTCTCTGCGCGTCGGTTAGGTGGCTGTGCAGAACAGCGATATTCTTGAATCGGCTACGAAAACGCTGAACCGTCTGCGGCGTGAGGGAAATTTCTGGTACAAGCACAATCGCCTGTCTCCCGGAACGTACCACTTCACGAATCGCATGAATGTAGATTTCCGTCTTTCCGCTTCCCGTCACTCCGTGCAATAAAATCGGTTTTGGCATTTTTCGGGAACAGAGTACGTCGTGAATCTGTTCCATCACTGCATCCTGTTCCGAGTTCAGACGTAAATCGTTCTCTTTTCCCCGTTCCTCACCCTGTGTGGCATACTCCCCTGCTCCCGTCCGTACACGAGACTGCTGAGACTGCAAGAAACCCCGTTCGCGTAACAGTTTTATCGGTCCGAGCGATGCTTTTGCCCGACGTGCCAGCTCTTCCGCCGTCATCGGTTTCCCCCAGAGCGTCAGCGTGTCGAGAATCTTTTCCTGCGTCGGCGTAAGTCGTAATTCCGATGGAATTTCCGACTTTTTCTTCGCTTTCCGAATTTTCGCGTCCTCCACGCGCTCGAAATTCGCGTAGCTTAATGGTTCTTTATCTTCTTGCGCCTCTTTTTTAAGTAATTCCAGCGCCTTCTGTCCCTTCAGCGAGACTGATAGAAGTATGGTCATCCGCGTCCCCGCCTGGTCCCGAACGCCCGCCGGCAGGACACTCTGCAGGACCGCACCCCACGGACAGAGATAATACTCGCCAATCCACCGCGTTAGTTCCAGCATCGTCGGAGAAATAAGAGGTGTAACGTCCAGAATTTTCGAGACATACTTCAATTTTGTGCGGAACGTTTCGACTGTCAGAATATCTACGCAGAATGCTGTACACGGACGGTTCGACTTTCCGAGAGGCACTTCCAGCCGCATTCCTTTCTGAATTTTTGTCAGCAATGCAGGTGGAATGGCATAATCCAGCGGTTTCTCAATCCCCTCTGGAAACACAACACGGACGGCAGGAATTTCTTCCCCTTTAGCGTCCGCGTCCCATGGATTTTCCGGCTCGCGCGGTATGTCGAAAAGAAAAAGCTGATCGTCCATAAAAATAAAAAACGCTAACAAAAAAAACAAAAAAGTAAGCGACACCGTCGCGATTCTAGCCTCACCTAAAATGGGAGGCTAGAAAATGGGAGGCAGTTATCACTTCCCCCGAATATCTTTCAGCACATTTTCCGTACTGAACACGATAATCTGATTGTCGACTGTGGCGAGCGCGACATAAAGCGGAATTCCATCTTCTGTAGAAACCGGACTTACTGCCAGTGCGACGATTCGAGCAGGAGTATTAAATTGAGCAAGTTTTTTTGCCGACTTTACATCCCACAGAACTGCTGAATTCTCGAACATACTCGACACTACATAACGTTCATTCGGGCTGAGTGCCGCGCCAATCACTTCATTTTCAGTCGGGAAGATCTGCGCACGAGCTCCGTTAATCAGATTCCACAGAATCACACGCCGATCTTTTCCTGCCGAGAGAAGTGTTGTACCGGAACTTCCGAATTGCAGGTGTGTCACCGCCGAGTTATGTCCCGTAAATGTCTGCATAAGCTGATCATTATTTCCGTCCCAGAGCTTTACCGTACAGTCCTCACTCGCTGACGCATAACTATTTCCGTTCGGATTAAACGCCACCGCTAATACAGGTCCATTATGCGGAAGATACAAGTCACCACCAAGTCCTTCTTCCTCTGAGCTATCTGCTTTCACCAGTGCGTGACTGAGCGTGTCCCAGAGAAGATACCGATGGTCGAGACTTCCAGTCAACGCATACCGACCGTCAGCACTGAGCGCAACGGCCATAATCGCTTTCGTATGTCCTGGCGGAATTTCAAAAATGTTCTCTTCCTGTACTCCGAAAACATCATCCGACGCCCCCAATTTTTGCTGGATCGGTGGATTCATTTCCGGATTCCAGAGCGTCGTACGTATATCCTTACTTCCCGTCAGGATCCGTAACGCAGAGAGTGCTTCCTCTTTATCCACATTGGTATCTGTCGAAAATTTCTGCATCAGCGAGATGACCGCCACAGACGTTACTCCCTGCTGATGACCTTCCATACGCCGTAAAGTTTCTCCCGTCTGCGCGTCGATTACCGCAGCAGTCGTGTCATCGGAAGCAGTCACCAAGAAAAGACCATCTGGAGAATAGACTAAATCGGTGATTCCATTCTCATGCGGAGTTGTGAAAGTATGTACAATTTCCGCTTTCGGCGTGAACATGTCGATTTCGTTCGGCCCGAATGAGTAATAAATCCAGTACCCAATCGCGGCGAAAACCGTCCCACCAAAAATAACTGCTGTCACAGAAAGGAAAATCGTCCAGTATAATCGCATTCTCGCCGCTTTTCGGCGTGCTGATTTCGATTTCGTATCCTTTCCCTGCACCCACCACGTCGTTTCACCTTCCTGAAACTCCGGGATATTCAACTTTCGATGTTTCGTTTCCTGTTCCATTTTTGAATCGTCTGAAATGACCGTTAATGTCCGTTGATGATTATTTTTTCCATTACACCTACTATCAGGCGCTACCTACGGCTACACAATCCGCACATTCATTATATTTTATCGGCATTCCACCTTCAAAAAAAGAGCAATTTTCAGACATTTTTCCGTGTTTTTATTTCTGAGTCTCTTTTTTACTTCGTTTTCGACATATCACAGATTAAGGCATTTTCCTGCGAGAAAATCTCACGGATATGTTCATGACTGGTGAAGAAGAAAATCTGCGTTCCGTTCCCAGCGAATTTCGTTAACACACGGGCGGTGGATGTGGCTCGCACACGGTCGAAATTCACCAGAACGTCATCCAGAATAATCGGAAGATGAATGTTTCGACGCCGATATTCCTCGATTAACGCCAGCCGAATCGCGAGGTACAGTAGTTCACGTGTCCCCGTGGAAAGCTGTCCCGGCAGGAAATCGACCTCGTCCTGACGCTGAACGAAAAGTAAATCCTCATCCACCGGCGTCCAGACTTTCACGTACTTCCCGTTCGTCATTTCACGCAGAAATTCCGACGCGCACTCGAGCGTTTTCGGTTGCCGTTTCTGCTGATACGTTTTCTGGACGGTTTCCATCAGCCGTTCCGTGAGCGCGTAAAGTCGCCATAAATTGACCGATTTTGCGATTTGTGCCCGATTTTTCTGTAATTCGTACTGAATCCGTGTCGGTGAGTCGTCCGCGATAATCTTCTCTAAAATCAGTCGGCATTCCGTCTCGCGTGTCTGCGCCGATTTGACCTGAAATTCGTTCTCCGAGAGCGAGTTGAGCAAGATTTTATGCCGTTCCGCGATCTGTTCCGGGGTGTGTGACTCGTAAACCTCCCAGATCATCGATTCTGTACATGTGAACCCGACCACTGGGTCAATCGCCTTCTGAAGCTCACGCCGACGCGCCCGTAATTGCGACAATTCCCCCAATT
>JAUNAI010000308.1 GCA_030527705.1 Planctomycetia bacterium
TTTTGTAAATTGTATCAAAATAAACGTCTACGAAAAACTGAAGGCAATCCACAAAATTTCCAGTATATTCAATCGTTTCGGATTTTTCGCGAATTACGTCTTCTAGGTCGATTATCGCTTGCGCAAAATCGAGTTTGTTTTCAATTTCGCACGGGATTTCCGTCAGCATTCCAGCTCCGCAATTTGAGGAACGTAAAGCGGATTTCGCCTCGGAAATTTCGTTAAACAGAATGACTCGACCGTCGCGGTAAACCGGGCGCATTCCATCAAGATTCAGGGATAAAAACGTGATACAGGAATCTGAATTTCCGAAAATCAATTCGGTAATATATAGCGTTTCACTTCCATCTGGCGTGTACATTATTTCCAGCTTTCATTAATCGTAAGTTTTTCTTTTATTTTACAAGATTTCAGGTTTAAATGCAAGAATTTCCCCGTTGAAAATGGGAAAAATGATGAAATTTTTTGAAAATCTGGAGTGAAAATGGTTGACGAATAGAGTGTGCGGCGGTATATTAAAAAAGAAGGAGGCGTTTTGTAAATTGTTACTCCTCCTCGCAAAAAACATTTACTGTGACGGTGTAGGTGGGCACTATTTATGATGAAGAAAAAAATGACGGAGTTTTTACCTTTCCTGAATATGGAATGTTATGCGAAATCGCCGTATTATGTCGGTTTTTTTGAGTGGTTTGATGCGTTGGACGGTTTTTCAAGTAAGGTCGCAGAACGGGAAGCGATGTTGTGGTTTTTCAGGAACATTTATCGCTCGAAAGGACTGGACGCGTACTGGTTCGCGTGGCTTTTTCCGAAAAAACAGATTGTGGAGGAGGAACGTTTCGGGGAATATCTGCCGCTGATTCGGAAAATGCTGGCGTCGGGGGCGATTATGACTCGGCATCAATTTCTGAATGAATGGGGGAGAGTAGAGCGACGCGACCGGGAGTTTTGCTACGAGCCGAACGTGTCGATTCAGACGTGTGTGGAGCTGATGACCGCACGAAATTTTACGAATCTAGACTCGCAGTTTCATTACGTGGATACGCAAAATGGGTTAATTTTTTGGGATAACGAGGACGGCGGTTTCGACATTATCGCCATGTCGGATTCGGCACGCGAAAAAGGAGCGGAAGTCCTGAAAACACTCCGCGAAAATCCGCTATTCCGGTGCGTCGTTACATGCGAAGGAGAGTATATTGACACCAACGTTCCGTATCCGTACGAAATTAAAAGAAGGGTGTAAAGTTATTCCTCGTCTTCTTGTTTATCCTCTTTCTTCTCCATCGACCAGAGTGTGTCGGCGTACGCCTGAAGTTCGGCGGTGGCTTGCGTTCTGGCTATTTCTGAGTTGGTTTCCTTCTGAACTTCGGCGTCAAGTGTGTTCTGGAAGTCGTCTAAAATTCGATTCAACCACGCACGGAGACACGCCACGCTACAGAATGCGAATTCGATGTTATGCCAGTAGTTTTCCACTATGTGAAATGGGAAATAGATGTAAGACATGGGGGAATCGTCGTCTTTTTCGTTGCCGTGAAAGGTGAGTTTCCAGTTGGTTTCGTAATGGAGCTGGTCGGGAACTCCGGTGAATGTGTCGCCGTTTGGAAGGTGAAGGTCACCCTGAAACTCAAAAAACAGCTTACCCGTCTCGTGCATGTCGGTACCACAGACGGGACAGTGATGGTCGACTGGCTCGTTCCACGGATTCGGAGAATTTTCATCGAAAATGGGGTATTTCATAGGGGATTTCATCGTGAGTTGCTCCTGACGAATAAATGAAGGAAGGGAAAATGATAAATTGCCCGTAACGGCAACACGGAAAATGTCGTAATTACGAGCGTTTTGACGATTGATTCATTGGAGACTTTTTCAGAAAGAACACCCAATTCCAAATTTCTCGACCAACACGCTCGCGACGTTCGGCGAAAGGAACGCGGGTAATGTCGGACCGATTTTCACGTTCTTGAAGCCGAGGGACAGGAGCGCGAGGAGGACGGCGACCGCTTTTTGCTCGTACCAGCCAACGTCGAAAACAAGTGGGAGCTGGTTCACGTCGTCCAGCCCGAAAGCCTCTTTCAGTTTCAGTGCAATGACGGCAAGGCTGTAACAGTCGTTGCACTGTCCAGCATCCAACACACGCGGAATCCCGCCGATGTCGCCGAGGTTGAGCTTATTATAACGGTATTTCGCACAACCGGCAGTCAGAATGACGGCATCTTTCGGGAGATTGAGCGCACGCTGAGTGAATTCTTCTCGCGCTTTCTGGCGCCCGTCGCAACCTGCCATGACGACGAATTGGCGAATCGTACCGTTTTTTACGGCTTCTATCACCTTATCCGCGAGCGCGAGAACCTGATTGTGCGCGAAACCTGCCACGATGGTTCCGTCTTCCAGCGGCGTCGGCGGCGGACACGTTTTGGCGAGCGCGATGATGGCGGAGAAGTCCTTCATCCCACCTTCCGGACGGTCGGCAATGTGCGGAACTTCCGGATAACCCGCCACGCCCGTCGTGAAAATACGGTCTTTATATGCGTCCTGAACCGGGGTAATACAGTTCGTCGTCATCAGAATCGGACCGTTAAAGGAGGCGAATTCCGTCGCTTGTCGGTGCCAGGCGTTTCCGTAATTCCCGTAAAGATGCGAATATTTCTTTAATTCTGGGTACGTGTGCGCCGGGAGCATCTCGCTGTGCGTGTAAATGTCGATTCCTGCGTCGACGGTCTGTTCCAGAAGGTCACGCAAGTCGCGTAAATCATGACCTGAAACGAGAATGCCGGGACGGGGGCCGACACCGAGGCGAATTGGGGTGATTTCTGGATTTCCGTAAGTCGCGGTATTGGCCGTGTCGAGGAGTGCCATGGTCTGAACCGCCACGCTTCCGCATTCCAGAACCAACGCGGTGAGCGCATCCGCGTCGACGGTGGTGGAGGCTTCGGTCAGTACACGTAAGGCTTTCCAGATGAAATCGTAAATCGCGTCGTCTTCATAACCGAGAACAGCAGCATGATGAGCGTAAGCCGACACGCCTTTCAGACCGTAGGTGAGAAGTTCGCGCAGGGAACGGATGTCCTCATTTTCACAGGATAAAACTCCACACGGGACGGTGACGGGAACACCTCCGAGACGGTTTTGTGCCTCCGTAATTTGCGCCTGAATCCTTGCGTCGTCGAAATTCGCATTCGTGAGCGTAATAAAAAGGGACTGCGTCAGAAAACGCCCCAATTCACGGGAAGAATCAAGCGTTTTGGCTAACATTTTCACGTGTTGAACGAGGGTGTCCTGAAGATTGGCCGTCGCACACTTCTTACCACAGATGCTGTTTGCTGTACAACCACGATTGCCGAGGGTTTCCTGGCACTGATAACAAAACATGTTCATGAAAACTCTCCTTATAATATTATGTAAGGTATCGTTATTCTTTATTAAAACAGTATGTAAGGTATAGTTGTTTTTTTGGTAAAATGTAGCGTATTGTATTGAGCTGTCAATGGGGGAGAGAGGCTGTTTCGGAAGGATTTTACAAAAATTTTTATAAAAAAGGATACGAATAATACCGGAAGGAGTGGGAGTATCATTATTTAATATAAAATAATGTAAATTAGCGTTCCGGAAGGTCCAGGATATTGATTGCATCGTTGGAATTCGGAAACGTGGTATACGGTATTTCACGTTGAATTGTTTCGGATGTAATGGGGGGGAATTGGGATGCTTTTTTTTCTGATGGTAAAGTAACTTGTGTTCCGACTGCGGCATTTACGGAAGCAGGCGTGGGAGCAACTTCCGCGACCGTCAGAGGCTGGGGGGACAGAGTAGAAGCATGGGATGGCGTAGCAATTACTTGCCAGCCTGTGGTTGGAGCCGGATTTTGCGCGATGATTGTTGGTTTCGCGGTCGCAGGCTGGGAAAGTGCTGGAGCAGAGAGCGTCGGCATTGTATTGGGGGAGGATGGATAAATATTATTATAGGGATTTTGGTGACTAATAAGGGACTGGTTCGGTTCCCGATCAAAAATTGCCTCCATATCTTGTGAGAGCGCTGCACGTTTCCGTTCATAAGTACGGTTTGGGGCGTATGGGTCGAAACCCTTGCCGGCCAGCTGAACTCTACAGTAACGGGAAGGGGTGGGAGAGGCATTCACGGAATTTGAGGCGTTTAATTCCCCCTGAATTCTAGTATTACTAGTATTACTAGAATTCTCACTATTTTCCGTTACACTCTGCGTTTTTCCTAGTGCTGAAGTGTCGGGCAGAAGCACAAAGGTTGCGGGAGAGGTTACAGGATTACAACTTGGGACTTCCCCAGATTTTCGGATGGCTCGTGGACGCGGTGGGTAAGTACTGAAATCATAAATATACTGGTAAGTACGTAGTTCAGCTTCCGTCGGTACGTCGAGATAATGGCCGTTCGGGAGAACTTCCACGTTTCCTGTATTTCTGCTCTGAGTTGTTGGTTGCGGAACGGAAATCCAGCGTAAATGACTGGAGTTGGTGATGTTTGGAAAATTTTCTACTGGTTTTTCTAGGGTTTCTGTGCTTTTGATTCTTTTTGTATTTTCTATATTTTCTTTATTTTTTGTATTTTCGGTGTTCGTACCTTATAAATCCGTAGTATACCTGACTACACGCGAAGTACCTGAGGCGGTGGAA
>JAUNAI010000309.1 GCA_030527705.1 Planctomycetia bacterium
GAATACTGGGGGAGTCGCAGGAAATACCCGAAAACCGACGGTGCTTCAGCCAATTATGTTACCGTGGTTCCGACGGAAGTGGCAGCGGCGGGTGAATCGTTTTCTACTCGTTCGGCAACTGTCACGCGTGCTCGATGGCGAGGAAAATGTGACGGCAATTACCACGCTCCCGATTACGGCGGACTTGGTGGGGGCGTTACCGATGGTGGCGCGGTGGGTTTATTATTGCGTGGATGATTGGAGTCGCTGGCCCGGTATGGACGCGAAACCGCTCGCGGAGATGGAAACGCAGATGGTTCCGTGCGTTGACCGAATCGTGACCGTTGGCGAGAAGCTTCGTGACCGTATCCGGACGCTCGGACGCGATTCTCTTCTGTTGACACATGGTGTAGATCTCGATTTTTGGCGGTTGGCGACAGAAAATAGAAATGTTTCAGAAAATGGAAACACTGTGGAAACTTTATCGGAAACGCTGGAGGAGCGCGAGTTTTCACGGGATATGACACGCCCGATACTTGTTTTTTGGGGATTAATCGATGAACGGTTGGACCTGACGATTCTGGAACGGCTGGCGGCGGATATGCCGGAAGCAACGATTTTATTCGCGGGACCGACTGCTGCGCCGGAGGTATTACAGCGATTGACGCAGTTGCTGAATTTTCGGTATGTAGGGAGCTTACCGTATGAGAAATTGCCGATTTTGGCGTCGGAAGCGGATGTGTTACTCATGCCGTACCTGAAAAATGAGGCGACGGAACAGATTCAGCCACTGAAAATGACGGAGTATCTTGCGAGTGGGAAACCGGCGGTTGTGCGTGACTTAAAAGCGTCGGAGATTTGGTGGGATGCGCTCGATGTGGCGGATTCTGCCGAGGAATTTTCGCGAAAAGTTCGTCTTCGAATTCAGACAGGGCTTCCACCGGAACAGTCTGCAGCGCGTGAGCGGTTAAAGTCGGAGACGTGGGAAGAAAAGGCGAGAATGTGGGAAGAGTATATGATGAAGTAAGAAAAGAATAAAAAAGTAAGCGACGCAGTCGCGATCAAGAAATTTTTGAAAGAGGAGTCTGGAGAGAAAACAGCATTCAAAATGTTGTCTCTTCACGACCGTAAATTCTCTACGGGTAACAAGTTCTTCTGCAGAACGCAGTAGAATCTTGTGTTGGCGTTTACCCTAACTTCCATTTTACATAAACAATACGCTATATTTATAATTCCCATGATGAATGAATTTGTCCCGATTAGATCCGCGAAGAAACAGGATCAGATAAAAGCCGCTGTGTTAGAAACCCGTGTTGTGACAGGCGAGGGAGGTGGACCAGAGAAGACAATTCTTAACACTCCGCGTTATATGAACAGTTACGGTTATCCCACCCTCTGTGCCTACATGAGACCACCGCAAGACCCAGGTTTTTCGGTGATTGAAAGTCGTGCGGAACGCTGGGACTGCCCACTTATCGGAATTGATGACCGTGGTGTTTTCGATCGGTCAGTGGCGGGGAAACTGCTACAACTCTGTAATGAAAACCAGATTGGAATCTGGCATGGACACGATTATAAGAGTAATTATCTTGGATTACGTCTGCGAAAAAAGCATCCGATGAAGCTCGTAACGACGGTTCACGGCTGGGTGCGGAACACGTGGAAAACGCCGGCGTATTACATGCTCGATAAATGGTGTCTGCGTCAGTATGACCACGTAATTTGTGTCTCGCACGACCTTTATGACCAGTGTTTACGGCTTGGTGTTCCGAGAAAGCGGTGCTCGCTGATTGAGAACGCTATCGACACGCTCCAGTATTCCCGTTCCATGAAAGTTGAGGACGCGAAAGAGAAGCTCGGTTTTCCGAAAGACCGCCTCGTAATTGGTGCGTGTGGGCGACTCTCGCCGGAGAAGAATTTCGCGGGCTTAATTAGCGTGGTATCGGAGTTGATTGGGGAAGGAATGCCGATTTCGCTCTATATCGCAGGGGACGGACCGATTCGGGAAGTGCTCGAACGCCAGATCTCTGCGACCGGACAAGGTGAACATATCCGCCTGCTCGGTTTCCGGGATGATATTATGACTTTTTATCAGGGACTGGACCTTTTCGTCCTGAACAGCCTGCGTGAAGGGCTTCCGAATGTCGTTCTGGAGGCGATGGCGTATGAAGTTCCTGTCCTTTCCACGCGCGTGGCTGGCGTGCCTCGATTAATCACGAACGGTTACGATGGAATTCTCATCGACATGAAAAATGAAGTGGAGCTGAAACTGCGTCTGAAAACGATCTTGGAAGACTCCGATTATCGGCACATGATTGGTGAAAATGGCTCCTTCACTATCACGCGTCAGTACAGTTTCGGCATCCGTATGAAGAAAATCCGTGACATCTACGACGCACTTATGGAGTCATGAAGAAAATCCGTGACATCTACGACGCACTTATGGAGTCATGAAGAAAATGCACCTCAGCCTTTCAATTCTGTTCAATTCCGTGAGACTGGGGTGATTTTTCGGAATGAGGAGAGACCGAAAATTTCCAGATACGAAAAATTTCGCTAAAAAAACTGAAAATTCTCTATTTACTTCCGTTTACCTCTTGAAAATCTCAAAAATAGGGATATAATAAAAGGTTATAATTAGATTTCACATTAAAATTGAAGCATCTGCAATGAAGTGATTTCAATCTTTATGAGCAATGAACGTTTAACTTCCAATCGGCGCGCGTTTTTGCGGGGTCAGTTTCTCTCGCCGGACGTACAACGGGAAAAAGAGGAGGAACTCGCGGAAATCGAGCGGAAACGGTTGGCCGACATGCCGGTGCAGTATATGGAGTATTCGCGGAAGGCGATGGCGGCGGATTTCGTCATTTTCACGAACGCCGGCGAGTATGAAAACGCTTTCGATACTGCGGTCGACGCGCTCGATGAAGTTTCCAGGTTGGAGAAAGTGCTGAGTTACTTCCTCCCGGAGAGCGAGATTTCCCGGATTAATGAGGACGGTCCGTACTATCCGGTCTCGGTCAGTCCAGAAGTTTACGCCCTTCTGCGTCAGTGTCATGCGCTGTACGAGGCGACTGACGGAGCTTTCGACGTGACGGCGACGGCGTTATGGGAAGTGTGGGGATTCATGCAACGACAGGGGCGCGTTCCGACCGAAGAGGAACGGTTACACGCGCTGGCGTGCGTTTCCAGCGGGAAAATCGAGTGGGACGATGCGGATTGTGCCGTGAAATTGGGTGGCGAGGGAATGAAGATTTCTCTCGGAAGTATCGGGAAAGGGTACGCGCTGGACGTGGCGACGCTCGTGCTCGAAGCGGCGGGAATGTCCGATTTCCTCTTTCATGGCGGTTTAAGTAGTGTTACCGCGCGCGGCGCACGGCGAGGGCGGGAAGACTGGCTCGTCGGGCTTCATCACCCGCTCAAAAAAGGGGAACGGATTATGGAAATACCGCTGAAAAACCGTTCTCTCGGCACGTCGGGGTCCGCAACGCAGTATTTTTGGGCGAATGGGAAACGGTACGGACATGTACTTGACCCACGGACGGGGTTTCCATGTACGAATATCCTTTCCGCTACCGTTTTAGCACCGACAGCGACTGAGGCGGACGCGCTCGCGACGGCATTTTACGTGATGGGACCTGATGAAGCCCGTGCGTTTTGCGAGAAAAGACCGGAACTCGGTGTGATTTTCGTTTTACCAGCGGCGGGGACTAACGTGAAGATTGTGAAGATGGGAGAAACTGGAGTATAGAATAAGCTGTGGAAACAAAAAGCATTAAATTTCCTGTAGATTTCACCAGACGAATTTTAAAATGGTCATAACTATTAAAAATTTCTGTGAAAATCCGTGGAAATTATGGGAGATTTAAAATCACGGGTTTTCTGTGGAAATTATGGAAAATGTGGAATTTTTAGGTTAGGGAGGTTTTTTATAGGAGAAACCATTATGACGACACACCGACTTTTCATCATGTTTATTACCTTCTTGAGCCTGTTTTTCGCAGGTCGGGGAGAGTGCTCGCCTAATTTTCGCATGCAAGGCAGAATGCAGATGGAAATCATTCTCGGACGTGTCAGTTTCATGATTCCGGCTGAGCGGTCCGGCGGAATTAATTTAAAATCACTCGGCGTTCCTCAGGTTCTCCTTCAGATTACGCGTGATTTAAACGGAATGGCAACGGTGACTTATCACTATAATGGAAAGAAAGATTCCGGGAGATTGGAAGTTCAGGCGGGAATGTACATTCAGGAATTTTGGGCGAATCGGGAAGACGACCAGTATGTAAAGTTCACGCAGATGGGAAACAGTGGTGAAATGATGCTGGAGACGGGAAAAATGACCCCTGAAATGTGGACGTATCTCGAAGAAAGTTTCGAGAAACCGACCGATTGGAGTAAGTTTTCTGTGGGGGAGTCGGTAGCTACGAATATTCAGACGTGGCGAGCGAAATCCGTATGGGAGCTGTTATTTTTCCAGACGCCAGAATGTCATCAGGCGCTGGAGAAGATCTGGAAGTACCAGACCGGAAAAGAGAATATTCTTACTCAACTGCGTCGGGAATTCATAACGGTACTGATTCAGAACGACCAGAAAATGGCCCCAATTTTCGAGGAAGAGGAAAGTAAGACAGGAACGGAAACGGGAGCGAGAACGGAAACG
>JAUNAI010000310.1 GCA_030527705.1 Planctomycetia bacterium
TACTTCTGCGACCACTTCCGTATCAGCAGTCGATTCCGACGCTACCGGAGCATTTTCAGCCGGAGCCGTTACTTCAGGAGCGACCGTGTCCGTCGGGACAACTTCCGTCGTTTCTACAGCTTCCGCCGCCGCTGGAGCCGAAACCGAACCGATTTTCGAGGCGTCAAACTTACTGATACCACCCATCGTCTGCACGAAGAGAATCACGAGAATCGCAATCGGAATAATGGGGAAGAACGTCGCAACACCTGCCACGTACTTAATTCCCTTCAAGCCGATGAAAGCCGCGACAACAGCCCAAGCAATCGCAATCGCGATACACATCGGAGTTCCAGCGGCAGCCGACGGAGAAATATCTTTAATAATCGAGGTGAAGAGCATTCCCGCCCCCCACGCATTCACGGACAACCATCCGAACTGCAACGCGCCCATCAAAAAGCCGGGCATGAGGAACCCACCCTTAACGCCATACGTACTCGTACCGACAATATAAAGTGGGAGACCTGTCTTCATACCGAGTTTTCCCGGAACAACGTAATACAGAACGTGACAGAGAATCGCTGACAGAATTAGAGCCAGCACCGCCGCACCGAGACCACAGGAAAGGAGACCGCCGGGGTTCGTTGCGCTCATACCCTGCATGGGAATGTACGTCCAGAACACGAACCAGAGCATAACGCCAGCGTACGTCTGCGCCGTATTTTTCCACCACGGAGCGCGATTTTCCATCGGATTCGGCTTCGCCATTGCGACATAATCAGGAAGGTTAGCCATCATTAAACCTCATATAATAGTTGTTGGAACTAAAAACAATCTAAGTAAGATAACCCTATTTTAACACGACGCTGATAAAAAGTAAAGAGGGGGGGAATTTATTTTACCCAATTTTATCCTACTCTGATTCATTCTCTCCCGTACTCTGACTTATCTCACTGAAATAGTTTTACAGATTCTTTATTATCACGACGCGTAGGCAGGAGACTCGGAGATGGCGGAGGCAGTCACGTTATTCGGGGGACGGGCCTCTTTCTAAAGTCTTTATCGAGACTGACCGAAAATGTTAAGATACGGGAGTTTATAACGCAATTTCTAAAAAAGCGGGAGCGGATGAATGCGGAATATCCGATTAACGGTAGCGTACGACGGAACGGATTTTCACGGGTGGCAATACCAAAAAGGGAACACGATTCGGACGGTTCAGGGTGTTCTGGTCACAGCGATGGAGAAATTGACCGGCGGAACGCTCGAGGCGGGAACGTTTCAGATTCTCGGAAGCAGTCGGACGGATACCGGCGTTCACGCACTGGGGCAGGTCGCCTCAGTCTGGACGGAGTCGGCCATTCCGATTGACTCTTTCGCACGGGCGCTGAACGCGAATCTTCCGGGAGACGCTTTCGTGGTGAAGGCGGAGGAGGTGCCGTTGGAGTTCCACCCAATCCAAGATACGGAACGAAAACGGTATCGGTATCTCATTCAGGATGGACCGGCGCCGGAGCTTTTTCTGCGTCGTTATGCGTGGCGGATGGGGAAGTTGACGGCTACGAGACTCGACGCGGAGAAAATGGCGGAAGGAGCACGGTATCTGTTAGGGACACATGATTTCTCTGCGTTGGAGAATATCGGGTCACCAAGAACCAGTTCGGTCCGGACGATTCTGGACGTTTCCGTACGTCGAGGTACTGCGGAACACCGAGACAGAGAAGAAAGAGAGTCGCTCTTTCTGCCGCTTGTGGGACGTGCAGAGGATTTTATCGAAATTGAAGTGGAGGCAGACGGTTTCCTATATAATATGGTCCGAAATATCGCGGGTACACTGATGGAAGTGGGACGCGGAACACACTCGCCGGAGTGGCTCGGAGAGTTGGTAGAATCTCGGAATCGCGCACTTGCGGGACCTACCGCGCCACCGCAGGGACTGTACTTGCTCTGGATTCGGTTTGCGAAATCGGGAAAAAAGACGGATTTTTGTGAGAATTCATGAAAATTTGTAAAAAATTGTAAGAAATACACGGAAATAACTGCGTGTGGAATTGAAAAAATTGGGAAACGTGGTAAAATGAGAAGATAGCATCCCCTATTAGGGGAAGTTTTAAAGCTAACAGGAATCATAATCGTAATGGCTTATACTACCCTCGGATCATATCAGTTTCAGAAATGCGTTTGCGTCGGGTCGATGACGCAGATTTGGCAGGGATATAGTACGCAGTTAAATATCCCGGTTGCGATTAAAATGCCGACGGAGGAGCGAAAGCAGGACAAAAAGGCACTCTCGGCGTTGCGGTGGGAGTATCAAATCGGACGGGAAATCCATCATCCGCGTATCGTGGAAATGTATGATTTTCTGAACGAGGACGGTCAGGTTATGCTCGTCATGGAGTGGCTTCCGTATCGGAGTTTGTCAGACGTGATGAGTGAAGGGACTGAGACCCATGCGTGGCGGATTCCGCAGATTGCGCTCGATTTAGTTGAGGCGGTCGCGTTTTTTAACTCGCTCGGCTGGGTGCATCGGGATTTATCACCGGAAGTGTTTATGATTCAGGACGAGACGAATGAGGCGAAACTGATTGAGTTCCCCTACGCTCGGCATCCACGAAAACTCTGGACACGCATCGTCGGAGCGGGTGAGCTACCCCAGCGTGGACGGTATCTTTCGCCGGAGTTGATACGTGGAGATGTCGTGGACCAGCGGACGGACGTGTATAGTCTAGCGTGTATTTTATTCGAGTTGACGACGGGCGTGCCACCGTATTCGGGCGAGAATTTTAACCAGTTGGTTCACCAGCACCTGAACGTTCCGACACCGACCGCCGACGCGCTGAATGAGCAGTTGACGCCGGAATTTTCGAAACTTCTGCGACAGTGCATGGACAAAATGCCGACGGAGAGACCGAGTACGACGCATGAGATGTTCCAGAAACTGAAAGAGATGAAGATATTTAAGCGTACGCCTGTGAAAGGGAAGTGAGAAGATGAACGCGGAAATCATGCGTGACGGGGTGACAATTTATGAAAAAATTTGAGAATTTTTGTAAGAGCCTCGACGTTTTGAAGAGGCGGAAACGGATAAGATTTACCGTATAGGCGTTATCGCGCTGTATTGGCAGACGTTCGAGTTAGCGTGGAAAGCGATGAAGTCGGTGCTACAGTTACATGGTGTTGACGGGGCAAAAAACGACTCGCCACGTGAGGTGATTAAGCTGGGTTTCGCGTTCGGTTTCGTCGATGATGAAGCGAGTTGGCTTGCCATGCTTCGTGACCGAAATACGTCGGCGCATGAGTATAATGAGGAAATGGCGGAGCTTGTGTTGGAGCGTATCCAAATACAGTATATTTCGACATTGGAACAGTTACGCATCACGCTTGCGGTAAAAATCGCGGAGGCGGAAGAAACGCCGGAATAATATACGTACTCCCTTTTAATAGGGATAGTTAGACGATTGATTATAACTTATAAATAAACCTAAAATATGGATATTCAACTTTCATTTGAACAGCCGATTTACGAATTGGAAAGCCGATTGGAGGAAATGGAACGCAATTCCGCGGATTCCAATGACGTGAAAGAGTCGATTAAACGGTTACGTAAGGAACTGGTCGACCTGAAACGGAAGATTTATCAGAATCTCCAGCCGTGGGAGACCGTCGAGGTGTCGCGACATCCGAATCGTCCGCAGACGAGCGATTATCTCAATTTCGCGTTTGACGAATTCGTCGAGCTTCACGGAGACCACTTTTTCGGCGATGACCGCGCGATTATGACCGGGTGGGCGAAGCTGGACGGGATTCCGTGTATGGTCGTCGGACACCAGAAAGGGAAGAATCTTGCGGAACGGACCGCGTGCCACTACGGATGTGCCGAGCCGGAAGGATACCGAAAAGCGTTGCTCAAGATGAAGATGGCGGCGAAATATCATCTGCCGATTATCAGCCTGATTGACACGCCGGGCGCGTGGCCAGGTATCGGTGCCGAGGAACGTGGGCAAGCGTGGGTGATTGCGCAGGGAATGTTCGACATGTCGCGGTTACGGACGCCTATTATCTGCGTCGTAATTGGCGAGGGCGGCTCCGGTGGTGCGATTGGTATCGGCGTCGGTGACCGCGTGGCGATTCTGGAACACGCGTATTATTCGGTGATTAGTCCCGAAGGTTGCGCGGGAATTCTCTGGAAAAGTCGCGAATTTCGGCAGGAAGCAGCAAAAGAATTACGGTTGACCTCGAAAGACCTTCTCCGTCTGGGTGTGGTGGATACGGTCATTCCGGAACCGGTCGGTGGCGCACACCGTGACCCGCGATTGATGGCAGGGAACCTGAAAAAGTACCTCCGCACGACGCTGAAAGAGCTGCAGAAAGTACCGATGGACGAGTTGATTGAGCGTCGGTATGAGAAGTTTCGGAGTATTGGCGTCTTTTGTGAGTGAAAAAGAAAAAAAAGACACAAGAAGCAAGCAATCGAAGATTGAGATTAAAAGTTTTTTGAAATTTTTTAATTCCGACGCGACCTAGAATCTGGATTCACCGTCGTTATGCGTTGCGAAACGACTTGCAGAATGACCGCCCGATGCGATTCGGTAATTTAACCGTTTTCAGGTCTGGGGAGAAA
>JAUNAI010000311.1 GCA_030527705.1 Planctomycetia bacterium
TACTTATCTTCTCTTATGCGCGTGCTTATTTTCTCTTATGCGCATTCCTTTTATCTTCACGCACTCTCATGTTAACTTCTGTCGGCGATCCTTTACCTTCCACGTGTACTCGCTTTCTCTTCCAGTGACCTCTCATCCTCCTCCATCGGTTTCATGAGAATACTCCCATCCGCTCCAAGTCCAGCAATAATCTCCACCTTTCGCTTCCTCGCACTGACAAGTTTCTCATGACAGACCCTAACTAGATGGATTCCTTCCTCATATAACACGAGTGACTCATCCAGTGGCACCTGTCGTTCCTCCAACTTTCTCACAACCATCTTCAGACGTGAGAATGATTCCTCGAAACTTCCCGGATTCATCGACTCTCCCGAAAATTTCAGAGTTTCCACCTCTCCCACATCTCCAGGACTTACCGATTTTTCCTGTTTCACTTTCTTTTCCATATATTTCACTCCCTCTCCGCTACCGAGCAACATTCCCAATATTTTATTATACCTAGATTTTTCAAAAATACAAGTATCCCCATGAGGTAAATTTCATGCAGACCTTACGGAAGCAAATAACAGGCTAACAGAAGATAATTCACAGATGAATGAGAGATTCCCATACATCTCTGATCAACACTCCATTACACTGGTAACCAGTTCGTATCGTGATATATCTATCCCAGCTACCAGAATCCAGATATACCACGATACAACGAAACAATCTACATGTTATTCACCGAGCAACGGTGACTGATTATACCCCATCGAACTTTCCAGAATACTCGCGCGGTAATTCCGGTCCTGCATAAGCGTTGGTCGGCGATTTTCAGCAGGAATTTTCGTCATGTAAATCCGTACTTCACCCGGTGCAGAAACGAAAAGTTCCTCACGCCAGTCTCCCACTACATCACATACCTTAAACAGCGTTCCGGCGCGGAAACGGAAGTATGGTTCATAAATTTCATCCTTTCCGTAAGAATACACGTGTCCTTTTCGCGTTAAAACGATTTCTTTCTGAGCGTCCGCATCCCAGTATGCCGTCGACATACCGAGCGACCACTGGCCGATATCCCGATTCGACAGGTCTTTTTCCGGGTCTAGGTCCGGATTTTCTTCGCGGAGCTTTTCTGGTGACGGACGACGCTGTAACAACTTTCCTTCCGCGCTCCAAAGATAACGGTCCACAGAATGCGGATTCTTCGATTCACCACCAAAACACTCACAGCCAGGATGCTCTGGGTCGATGTCCGCACAGAGTCCCTGAGCGTGAATATGATACGTTTTTTCCTCGAATTTCCAGATGAACTCACCCGTTTTCGCATCGAGAACCCCCATTCCGCCTGCGTCAACCGCGCCTTCAATTCCCCAGTAAACTTCCAGACCGGGACGTATAGGAATGATGTCGCCGATATAAAGATGATCCGGATGCTGTAAACCACGAGACCAGAGCGCTGCCCCATTATCATCTAGGATAAAAGTTCCGACCGCAATTTCATCCCGACCGTCCGCGTCCACATCCACACTGTGAAGCGTATGCGCTCCGCGTCCCCAGAGATAATAATCTTCCAGCGCGTTGGTCCAGAAGAATTTCTCCTCCAGTTTTCCATCTCGAAACTGCCAACCACGCATTTTCTGCAGAGAATACGTCCCACGGAGAGCGAGAAGAATCGGCGTTTTTCCGTCCAAATACGCTACGGTCAGCATACTCCGGCAGTAATAATTATACGTCAGTCCACTCCGCGTCAGCCATGGTGCGCGAGCTAAATCTTTTCCCGTCTTTCCATCCCACACGCTCACCCATTCTGGACCAGAATCGACACGTCCAGCCACGTTCTGAATCGAGAAATCAGAAGCTGGAAATGTTCCCGACTTTTCCGTAATGGGTTCAGATTCCGTCCCGGCAGTCTTCACGATAACTTCTGCGCAACCATCACCGTCGAGGTCCGCAGAAATAAAAGGTGAATACCAGATTCCGTTCTCAATTCCAGGACCTAAATCACGTGCCCAGAGAAACTCACCGTCCGCTGTATAGGCCTCAAGCTGTTGTGTCTGAGTACTAGGAATCCAGTAATAATAATATGGATCCACATTTCCGCCAGGATTCAGAAGAAAAACGTAATCGTACCGCCCGTCACCATCCAGATCAGAAATCGCCATGCGTGAAACCTTACTTTCCGGATTCCGTAACTGAATCGACAGTCCATGCTCAAAATCCGACACACGCGCGAGCGTCTCATTTCCAGCCGCGTCCACGAGTTTCCATTCATACGGACACTGGGAAACTGGATTTTCAGGAGTGGAGACATTCTTATCCCCTGAGTTATCCAGAAAATCCGTCGTTTTCCGTATCGGCTCCGCAGTAATCTTCACCCACGGTTTATCGTTATTTTCACTCTTTTCTCGCCGATAGATATTAAACTCACACTCCGGAGAATCCGTTTTCAGAAGCCGCCACGTCAGGTACCAATTCTGTGTCGCTTTTCCATTTTCATCTACATTCTGATTTCCATTTCCGTCCGCCGGTAATACGATAAATTCCCGCGTCAATTTCTCCTCAACACGGCATTTAAAATACCCCTCAATTTTCGGCATGTCGTATTTTTCGAGCGACTCACCCACTTCCAATTCCGGTGCACATGCGGTAAAGTGAATCCGATTCGTCACCAGTTTCGCCCGTTCTTCTGGTAACGGTTCCCCTTTCGGGTCACGCACATGTTCCAGCATTTTCTCGGTCACGGATGTCGCCTGAAAGAAAAGTTCCACCTCATCGAAAGTACCGGTCGACGGAATTTTTAAAATATACTGATTCCAGTTATCACTTTCATACGACATTCCATTTCCAGAACTCCACTTTCCTCCTTCAATTGGCTTTCCATCTCGATACAGAACCGCGTTAAGTCGCCCAACGCCATCCGAGAAACGTATCCACGCTTTAAACAGCATGACCTTTCCCTTCTCCACCGCCTTTATACGTTCCGTAGCACGGAGATAAACCCACGAATTACCTTCTGACGTCACTTTCAGACACGGTTCATGACGAGCACCGTCATTCCCATTACAGCTTCCTTCACCGTCTGGCAAGAATTCCAGAACGTTCTTCTCTCCGGAAGACAGTCGCCACGCGCCGTTCTCGGTCTCCAGCGGATTTTCCACTGACACCGCCGTCATTTTCAGTCCCAGAAGTGGAATCTCCTCCGACACGGGTGAATATTCCCCCGCAGCACGACAGATAAAAGGAAGGAAAATGAAAAAAGTTGCGATTAAGATGGATAATGGTAGGTTTTTCATGGAATTCTCCTAATTATAGCTTCCCCTATTAAGGGTGGCTGAAGGTCTTGACAGCTCATCACATTTCTGGTAAAATAATCTTCACTCCATTCTTTCAGTTTAATCCATTCCCCTTATTTTGTCAAGAGCCGAAACATGGAATTCAGGAAAATTTTAACGCCACTCGGAACGCTGACGCTCTGGGCGCACGCAGGTACGTTAATTCGGCTCGACTGGGATGGTATTTTCTCGGAAACTCATGCTGAAATACCTAACGAGACGAAAAGGAGTACACCAGATGATATAAAAGGGAGAATACCAGACAGTACGAAAGAGGATACTGAAATTCTTGAAGCGGAAGAGCAGATTTTAAATACAGGAGAACGGATTTTAAAAGAGTATTTTTCTGGGAAACGCGTCGATTTTAACCTTCTGCCGATGAACCCGACCGGAACCGATTTTCAGCAGAAAGTGTGGACCGCATTGCGTAAGATTCCATACGGAGAGACCGTCTCTTATGGCGAAATTGCTCGCCGAATCGGTTCTCCGAAAGCCGCACGTGCAGTAGGAATGGCGAATCACGTGAATCCGTTACCGATTTTCATTCCCTGTCACCGCGTCGTCGGCTCGAATGGGAAATTAACCGGTTACGCTCCAGGACTCAAGATAAAACGGATTCTTCTCGAGTTGGAGGCGGGAGTGCAGCGATTACAGTATCCGACAGAATAACTTATCCAGTTCCTGACAGCTCCAGATGAGGACCGAGGGGCGACCGTGAGGACAATGGTCCGCGACGGGGCAAGAACGGTATTCATCGAGTAACTTGCGCATTTCCTCAATAGAAAGTGGCTGACCAGCTTTACATGCCGCCTTACATGCGATCGTATGAAGAGTATCGTCGATAAACTTTTCAAGTGTCAGCTCTCCACTACCAGCCTGAATTACCTCCAGAATTTCACGCAACAACTCATCAACACGCAGTCGGTCTTTTTTCTCGAATGTATAAAGCATAGCGGGAACAGTATGAACCAGAACCGTACTGCCACCGAAAGATTCAAGCTGAATCCCCACTTCTTTCAACTGTTTCTGACGTTCCAAAAGTTGAGCAGCCTCCGAAGGACGTAGGTCAACCGGCTCAGGCGCCAGAAGACGCTGAATCTCAACCGACATGGAACGCATCCGATTTTTCAACCGTTCATAAAGAATCCGCTCGTGCATAGCATGCTGGTCCACCACCATTAAGCCTTCTTCACACTGCGTCACGATATATCGGTTATGGACCTGAATAACACTTGGCGCAACATGCGTTTCTGCTCTT
>JAUNAI010000312.1 GCA_030527705.1 Planctomycetia bacterium
ACAATTCATTATAAACAATATGGTAGACAGTTTACTCCAATGTTTTAAAAATGCAAGGATTTTTCAAGAAAAATTATAAATTTCCTAAAATTTACGAGGATTTATATTCCTCACTGCCTTTTCTATCTGACGGAGTAAAATTCCCTTTTTCGGCGGATTTTCTACCACTTATCCTCTCCCTAACTTAATCTTCCCAGAAACGCATCTGTTTCTCGAGAATCATGAGCGCGAGAATCAGATACGTATGATTCTTCCCTTCATTATGTGTCCGTACCACTTCTGTAATCGTATCTGGATGGAAAATACCACGACTACGCAGACCATCGAGCAACAACTCTCGTACGTACGGTTTTAATTCACGTCGCAACCATAACCCCATCCGCTCATACGGCTGGTATCCCTGAACGTTTAGTTTCGCCAACACACGCTGACGCAGATTGGCAATTTTCTGCTGAAACCCCCACGCGCCGATGTATGTACCAGTATTTACATTTCGCACACGCAAGAAATCCGTCCGCCACCGTTTCAGAATGCGTCGCTGAATCGTTTCTCCCATTCTCAGCGACGATGGCAACCGGAAAACCGCCTCCGCCACTCCACGGTCCAAAAATGGTAACCGCACGTTCACATGAGAGTCAAATTTCCGCATTGACAACGGGATTTCACGAAAAACACGCTGGGAAAGATAGAGTTTCCAGACCACATTTTCACGTTCTTCCCCCGTTTCTTCCAATGCTCGATAAAGCGACGCACGTGCCATCTCGACACACTCGGAACGCGGAAGTCCAAGTAATAAATCCGTCTTCACTCCGTCCAACATATACGCCTGAAGGTGCAAAAACGCCCAAATTTTCGGTGATAGCGTCCCATTTTCCATCGCAGTCCGGTCAGCCTCCGTCATCGAAAACGCATACGCTTTACTCATGTGAAACAGCTCGCCCGCATGACCACGCAGGAGGGTTTTAATCCCTTTTTCACGATAAAAATTGAGTGTCGGAATCACGATGCTCGACGAGAGATACTGCCCATCAGTCAAACGAATCATCTCCGAAAATGCTTCATCATAATTCTGCAGAAAGTCGGTATTCAACTCATAATTAAAATGGTGCGTTGAGACCTTTTCCGCCAACTGCGTTGCCAGCACATGGTCAGCACTTCCCGGAATTCCCAGTGCCACAGAAGTCATATTTTCCTGAAGTTTCGGCGGAATCATTCCCAAAATACTCCGTGCGTCCAGACCACCCGAGAGCGAAATCCCTAATCCCGTCAGGTCCGGCACGATTCCCGACGCGATTCCCAGTTCCGACGCAAAGCCCGTCTGCATGAGAACCGATTCTCGAAACCGTTCCGCGACTTCATCCACGGTACTCGGCATACTATTTCCAGAAGCCCAGTTTTCTGAAACGCAGTCCCCTGCTCTACAACATCCCGTTTCCACACCAGCTGAAAACGAGAAATAACGCTCTTTCGTGAGTTCACCACTTTCCGCATCCCACGTATAAAATGCCGCCGGCGGGAGAACCTCGATTCCCTCCAGACTGGTATACGTATGTAGATAATGCCCCCACGTGAAGAAATCGACCAGTGCTTCCCGGTTCAAATTCCGTGAAACAGCCGACTCACACAACAGCGTTTTCATCTGCGGCGCGAATAATACACCTCCTGCCGTCTGCGTCCAGTAAAGTGGCCGTGTCGCGAAAATATCAGTAAAAAGCGTCAGTTTCCGACTTCTCACGTCCCACATCGCCGCCTGATACCGACCATTTACATCCGCAAGAAACGACTTTCCGCGTTCCAGAAGCCCATGTAACAGAAATTCAGCCGGAGAACCAGGTGCGTTGAAAATCTCGCCATAAAATGCCAGAATCTGTCCGTCGCGCTCCACACACTCGCCAATTCCTGCCAATCCGCAAGAAGCGAAAAAACCGTCCCCGCCCGCGTTACCATTTCCGCCAGCACACACACACTGAACCGTCTCGTACCACGGATACATCTGTGCCTGCGTGAGCATTTTCGGAAAAACTTCCGCCACGTTTCCACTTCCATTCCCTAAAATACCAAGAATTCCCGCCATGGATTTCCTTTCACTCCACCTCCGTTATTAGGAGAATTTAAGAAGAATTTCTATACTTGGGAGGAAAACATTTTTGCAAAATTGTTTTCCTCCCAGCCCCCTCTTTCAAAAAACTCTTAATCGCAATCTTCGATTGCTTGCTTTTTAAATGTTTTATTTAATACCAAGAGTTTTTTGAAGGGGGAGTGTGAGGGGGGAACTATTTTGCAAAAATGTTCCCTCCCTCACGAATGCTTTAATTTTTGTGTTTTATATGTGTGTTTTATTTCAAATTTAACACATCGAACATATCATACATTCCCGGTTCCTTTCCCTGCAGGAATTTCGCGGCTGCGTATGCGCCATTCGCGTAACCGTCGCGGGAAGAACACCGAACTGTCACTTCTAGCGTCTCGCCCAACATTCCGAAAACAACGGTGTGCTCGCCAGGATTATCACCCGTCCGAATCGCATGATACGCAATTTCATTATGCGGACGCTCGCCGACGATTCCTTCACGCCCATTTCGGAACGTGTCGATTCCCATCTCTTTCGCAATCAGCTCACCGAATTTCAGAGCCGTCCCGCTCGGCGAATCTTTCTTGTAACGGTGATGACGTTCCAGAATTTCCACATCCGCATCGTGGTCCGCCAGCGCTCGGGCACCAATTTCTGCTAGTTTCATGCAGACATTCACTCCCATGCTCATATTCGGAGCGAAAACGATCGGAATCACTTCCGCCGCGCGATTCAGGTCCGCTATCTGTTCCGCAGTTAATCCAGTCGTTGCCATCACAAGCGGGATTTTCCGTTCCGTGCACATTTTCAACACATTCGCAAGACCTGCCGGCTGAGAAAAGTCGATCATCGCGTCCGGTGTCACATCTGCTGGTAATTCCGAGCTTAAAGACACTCCGAGTGCCTCGATTCCCGCATTCAGTCCCGCATCCGTTCCGATTTTTGGGTGCGACGGAGCGTCAATCGCCGCTACAATTTCCCAATCTGGGTCCGCATTTCCACAAACGACCAGACGCTGTCCCATACGCCCTGCCGCGCCGTGAAGAGCTATTTTTTTCGCCATTTTTATGCCTTTCTATAACCTTTCAGTGACTTATTTTCAAAATGAATGAATGAATATACAAATCCATGAGCATATAAATCTATGAATATACGAATTCCACTTAAAACCCCTCTCGAAAGGCGGTCCTTCCGAGAGTCATTTCTGCACTGCGAAACGACGGTAACGTGGAATTTTATCGTGTGTCAGGTATGAATACCTTATTTATCGGGCGTCTTCCTCAACGAATTCCCTTCCCCTAAAAAACGAATATACTTCCTTAAAAGTGGAGACCAAAATTACGCCAAATCTCTGTCCTCGAACAGAATCAGCGCAAAGAACAATGCCACCAACGAGTACAGGAAGCAGTAAGCCGCCGCTCCGAGTAGATACTGCATCGACACCGTCGCGCCGCCACCGACCGTTGTTTCTAGGCTGAAATACGAAAGTACTGGAAGAATCGCTGAGAGTAAATTCCCCACGAAACCGACAATCTGGAACTGCCCTATCGACGACTTCACCATCAATGGAATCAGGTGTCCCAGTGCGTAAATCGTTGTGCATAGCGTCAAATTCGGCACCATCGGCAACCGCGTTGCCAGCGCAACCGTCACCGCCGTCATCATCACAATCTCCATGAATGACAACGCCAACCCAGGAACGGTCGTCACCATCGACTCCACACACGCAGACGTTTCCGGGTCCACAAGACAGTTTTCTCGCGCGTCATGAACCACCTTCATCGAGCATGTCGGCATGAAAACAGTACTCAGAACCGTGAAGAAAATCGACACTCCGAGAATAATCCCCAAAAACTTCCCGATGAGCAACTGTCGCCGACTTATCGGTTTAGAAAGGAGCGTCAATGCCGTCTTTTCCTCAATTTCCTCCGAAATCGCCGTCCCTGCCGACCAGACCGCCAGAAGGATTCCGAGCACCTTAATGACCGTCAGCCCCTGCGACTTCATGATTTTCGCGTCTTCACCGAGCGTATTATACGGAATCCACGGGAACAACAGAATCGCCATCAGTCCGAAAATGAGCAAAATCGCAAAAATCGGCTGTTTCATGACACTCTGCGCCGTATTTCCCGCAATCGCCGACAGTCCCTGCATCGCCCGCGGAAATGGCAATTTCAACACCACCCAAATTCCCAACGGCAACACCAACGCCCCCGCGAGATACAACAACACGAACTTGAGCGTCTCAAAATTAAACCATATCCAGTGATTCACCGCAAATAACGGACTCAACGAAATGTCTGACATATTCTGTTTCCTGTGAAATAAGTTACCGCCTCCCTATTAGGGGAAGTACCGCGACAGCGGGGGAGGAGTCGGGACTGAATTGCCGAAAGACCGATTCTGGAACGTTTTTTGATGAGTTCCACCCCGCCCCCACCGGCACCCCGCCCCCA
>JAUNAI010000313.1 GCA_030527705.1 Planctomycetia bacterium
TTTCGCTTCCCCGTCGTTACGCGTTGCGAAACGACTGCCGGAAGGGCCGCCCAACGAGATTCGGTAAGTTAACCGGCTTTTTAGTCCCGACGCGACCTGAAATTTCGCTTCCCCGTCGTTACGCGTTGCGAAACGACTGCCGGAAGGGCCGCCCAACGAGATTCGGTAAGTTACCCGGCTTCAGGTCTGGGGAGAAACCTATTTTGCAAAAAATGGTCTCTCCCACGAGCGTAACGACATGACGGGTAGCCGATTTCTCCTGAAAGGGTGAAATTCGGCGAGTCTCCCCTAAAAGGGGAGGCTAATTCCGGGTACCCCCCGGTTATACACATTTAATCGTGACTACGTCACTGACATTTTGTATTCTTATTTTTTAGGAGTAAACGAAAAAAGTGAAAGTCAGGCTGGAGCTTCAGAAACAGGACCAGGAAACCATGGCGCGCGCTGGTGTGTTGTACACGCCACACGGTAAGGTGCCGACGCCGATTTTCATGCCGGTCGGAACGGTTGGGTCGGTGAAGGGGATTGAGTTGAGCCAGCTGGAAGCGACAGGTGCGCGGATTGTGCTGGGAAATACGTATCATCTCGCGCTACGTCCGGGAGAAGAACTGATTAAGCAGCTTGGCGGACTTCATCAATTTACCGGCTGGAAAGGTCCGATGCTCACAGACAGTGGCGGTTTTCAGGTCTTTTCGCTTGCGCAACGGACGAAAATCACGGAAGAGGGCGCGACTTTTCAGTCTCACATTGACGGACGGCGGATGATGCTTAGTCCGGAACGGTCGATTGAGATTCAGGAAGCACTCGGAAGCGACATTGCGATGTGCATGGACCACGTCGTTGGGTTGCCGAATACGGATGAGAAGATTCAGGACGCGATGTTACGCTCCGTCCGGTGGGCGAAGCGGTGTAAAGAGTTCGCGACGCGAGAAGATCAGTCTCTTTTCGGAATTGTGCAGGGGGGATTGAACCGGAATTTCCGCATTGAGTGTGCCCAACGGTTGAGTGAGTTGGACTTTCCTGGATACGCTATCGGGGGGTTAAGCGTGGGCGAGCCACCGGAGGAGATGTACGAGACGCTGGACTACACGACACCGGAATTGCCACAGAACAAGCCACGATACTTGATGGGGGTGGGGACGCCACGTGACTTGATTGAGGGAATTGCGCGAGGCGTGGACATGTTCGACTGCGTGATGCCGACACGAAACGGACGGAACGCGATGGCGTTTACCGCGCACGGAAAAATGCGACTCCGGAACCTGAAATACCGGGAAGATGACCGGCCGATTGAGGAAGATTGCCCGTGTCCGGCATGTCGGAGAAGTCGGGCGTATATCCGGCACCTTTTCATAGCGGGCGAAATGCTCGGACCGATTTTGTTGTCGATTCATAATATAACGTATTATGAGCGGTTGGTAACGCAGTGTCGTGAGGCGATTTTTGCGGGTCGGTATCGGGAGTTTATGAAAGAGTGTTATGAGGGGTGGAGTCAGGGAGACTGAGAGAAGAAGAGAAAAGAAAAAGAAACACAATAAAGCAAGCGTTCGTAGAACGCGATCAAATGTTTTTTTGGAAGAGGGGCTGGGAGAAACCTATTTTGCAAAAATGGTTTCTCCCACGGGCGTCACGACATGACGGGTAGCCGATTTCTCCCGAAAGGGTGAAAATGGCGTTGGTGTTTAGGATTTAACCTCCACTGTAGACTGAAGTCTACAGTTAGTAAAACGAAGTCCCTTCGGGACTGGAATGGTGTTTTTTCGGAAAATTTGGAAGAAATTAGCAGAATATTCAAGAAAATTGCTAAAGTTTCACTCCTCCCCCCTTGCGGATTTGCGATTTCGATTTATGATAATGATTTTATGATGGACGAATTGTTTCGTCTAACGAAAAATTTATACCTTTTACGGTTTTAAACAGGTGATATATGAATTTCACGACATTCCTTTTTGCCCAGGCTAGTGCTCCGGCGGAAGGCGCGACGGCTCCGGACCCGACAACGCAGATCGTTCAGATGATTTTCTGGATGGCGATTCTTTTCGGTTTCCTGTGGTTCATCATGATTCGTCCGCAGCAGCGTGAACAGCGTCGTCGTCAGGAAATGTGGGACGGTATCAAGATTTATGATAAAGTCATCACTAACGGTGGTGTTCACGGAGTCGTAACGCAGATTACGCCGGAAGAAGGCACGCTCATTTTGCGTATCGATGAAAATGCCAACGTAAAAATCAAGCTGGAAATCAGCTGTGTCGCGTTGGTTGAAACTTCCGCGAACGACGGCAATAAGGATAAGGAGAAGAAATAACGCTTCGGCGCAAATAAGATATAAATAACTTGGTTTTAATTTTCAAATAAGGATTTACGAATGGCTGTTTTAGTTTTACTCGCAATGGTGGCTATTCCCTTTGCGTGTTCCTACATGCTCACTCGCAAATGGAACATGCCGAACCACTTCTGGCGGTTTGGCTGGTCGCTGTTTGCGCTGTGTTTTGGTTTGTTCGTGCTGTATTACAGCTGGAACAACGACTGGAAAAATGTGAAAAAAGGTATCGACCTAAACGGCGGTACTATTTTACATTATCAGATTATGGACGTCACCAATGTCGATTCCAATGAGTTGGCTTCGGCTCTGAAACGGCGTATCGACCCGGACGGAATGGCGAACGTGACCATCCGTACCTTGGGCGTGAACAAGGACCAGATCGAAATGATCGTTCCGGATACGGATGAATCGCAAGTCGACATGCTGAAACAGAAAATCGGGAAAATCGGTTCTCTGGAATTCCGTATTACCGCTGATCGTATGGACGACAACGACGTAATCACGTTGGTGAACGAAGACGAAGATAAAGTCTACGGCGCAGACAAGACGAAACCGCTCGCGTGGTGGGTACCGGTTCAGGTTGGTAATGAAGACAACTTCGGTGGTCTGGAAAACGTCGGAAGTGAAGCGGGTTATGTAACGCGTTTCATTAAAAGTAACCGTGACGAAAATGGTACGGTTATTGACGCGAAAAAACCGGTAATGGAAGTTCTGGTCGTTTCGGACGAATATAACGTGGAAGGTAAATACCTCTCCAACGCTTCCAGTGGCATGGATGAACAGGGACGCCCGGTCGTGCAGTTCTCGTTCAACGCGGACGGTGCGCGTCGTATGGGTCGTCTGACTGGTGAAAACAGCCCGGTCCGTGACGAACGTTTTAATGGTGGTGTTCATACTCGCCAGCTCGGTATCATTCTGGACGGTTGCATAGTCAGTGCTCCGAGTATTCAGTCGGCAATTTCCGACAACGGTCAGATTACCGGTATTAAGACACATGAAGAAGTTCAGCTTCTGGTTGACGTTCTGAAAGCGGGTCGTCTGCCGGCGACGCTCAGTCCGGAACCGATCAGCGAAATGACGACGGGAGCGCAGCTCGGTGCGGACACGATTCAGCGTGCACAGTATGCCATGTTCATTTCCGTGTTGCTCGTAATGGGCATCATGCTGTATTATTATCGTTTCTCCGGCGTTGTGGCGGTCTTCTCGCTGTTGTTGCTGGTTCTGCTCACGTTCGCGTTCATGGTCGCGTTTAACGCAGCGTTCACCCTACCTGGTCTTGCCGGTTTCGTGTTGACCATCGGTATGGTCGTCGACGCTAACATTCTGATTTACGAGCGTATTCGTGAAGAAACGGAAGAAGGTAACAGCGTCGCTATCGCCGTTCGTAACGGTTTCGGAAAAGCGCTCACCGCCATTATCGACTCGAATATCACCACCGCGTTGGTCGGTGTGATTCTGTTCATGATCGGTACCGAAGAAATCCGTGGTTTCGCGATTATCCTTCTCGTGGGTATCGCGATTAGTATGTTCAGTATCATTTATGTTGGTCGCGGAATTTTCGACGCGGCAATTAAACTCGGTTACCTGAAACAGATTCGTATGCGCCGTGTATTCAAGAAAACGAACATTCCGTTCATGAGTTATGCGAAAACCACGCTGACCCTCGGTTGGATGGCGATTGCGTTGTGTGTTGTGCTTGTGATTGCCCGTACGAATGGCGTGGCGGGTGCGTCTAGCTTGTTAGACATTGACTTCCTCGGCGGTCTGAATGTTCAGGTTCTGTTCACCGAAGCGCAGGAAGGTGAAGATGCGATTCGTGCGAAACTGCATGAACAGAATAAAGAACGTTTCAGCGACGTGGTGGTGACTGACGTTACGCTGAAAACGGACGAAGCGGAAGGTTTCCTGAAGAAACGTTACAGTATTATTACCCCGTTGCCAAAACATGAGGCAGTCGAAGGTGAAGACGCTACAAGTGAGACGACTCGTGGTATTAACGAGTTCAAGGAAGCACTGAATGAAGCGTTCCCGGGCGAAATTGCGACGCGTAAAATTGAATTCGAGATTCTGACCCCGGCGGCTCCGGTCGCTGAACCCGCCCCGGCTCCGGCTGTTGAACCTGCGCCCGCAGAACATAAGTCGACGTTATAAGCGCCGCCGCGGGACCAGAAGCCAGCTCCTCCGTTCGAGGTTGCGGGACA
>JAUNAI010000030.1 GCA_030527705.1 Planctomycetia bacterium
AAATGATTAAGATGAAATGATTAAAGAATCGCTAAATAAGTGGCACTTTTAGAAGACGATACGTCTTGCGTCATGAATTTTCATCATTTCCCCCTACTCCTGCGAGATCAAGAAATAAAAAAAGGTTTACAACTCTTGTAAACCTTTAATGACCTCACATGGGGGGAGTTAAGTGAAAAAACGTGGGCATTGGAAGCCGGAACGGGAACCGATTCAGGAGGCGGAACCGACTCAGGTTCTACAGTTTCCTGCGTGTGGAATGAAACGAGAATTGCGAGTCTTGAGAGTTCCATTTCCGAATTGAAAACGATGATTCAAACGTTGCAAACGAAGGTAAATTCACTACCGACGGCAACTTATACAGTTCCGACAGCTTCACAGATTGCGACTTCCGTATGGTCTGCGAGTTCCAGAACCGTCACAAATTCGATACCGACCGTGGCGCAGATTCAGAATGGGTTGGCAACGTCCGCAAGTATCACAACTCTCCAGAATCACGGCGACACGAAATGGAAAACCGCGACCGGTTTCGCAACGCCGGAAGATGTTCAAATTACGGTCAATGCGGACGGAATTGATGTACCAACCGTTTCAGAAATCCAATCTGGACTGGCAAAATCGTCCGAACTTGCGACACTAGCGACAAGTTTACAGGTTAGCGCGTTGCAGACTTCGGTCAATGCAATTCCGACCGAAAATGTAGACGTTTCCGGACTTGAAATCGAAATCAAAAAGGTTTTCGCGCTGATTGCAAACTGGTCCGTGTCGGGAACCGTTTTGACTGCGAGAAGTTCCACGGGCGCGACGCTCGGAACGTTTACATTAACCAAAGATACCGACGGTAATATCGTTGGCGTTACGCCGAATTAGGAAAAGAAAACAAATATACAAGTAATCGAAGATTGCGATTAAAAAACGGTTCACGACCTGATAATGTTGGGCGGCTCAAATGGTTGAATAAGAAACCATCGTTGAATCGGTTTTAAAAAGTTTTTGAAGGGGTTTGGGGAACAATTTTCAAAATGTTCCCCAAGATGGTGGAATTGAGAACGGTTTTGAGTTTTAATCCTAAACACATTACGCAATTATTCACCCTATCGGGAGAAAATTGCTACCCGTCGAGAATTTACGCTCGTGGAAGAAACCATTTTTGCAAAATAGGTTTCTTCCAGACCATCTTCCAAAAAAACTTTTAATCGCGTCCAAAGGACGCTTGCATTTAGGTGTTGTTTTGATGAGGTTAGCATGAAGAGTTTTTTTTTCGTTTCACGACGTTTTGCGGTTACGAATGTTCAGGATACAGTCATTACTTACACCGGGCAACTACCATATCTTGCGTCGGTTTATGTTACAGGAATTTGCGAGCATAACGTGAATGTTTCGGGAATATGTAATCACGAAGTTTATATTTACTCAAATTAGGGGCTAAATCATGGCGCAAGCGGTTAATTTTAGCGTGCGAGCGTTCGCGAACGGTACGATTTTTATTTGTTCAAAGGTTTTCGACCTTGCCGGAACGCGGATTACAAGCGCAGATTTAAGCGGAATCAGTTACACAATTTACTCGTTGGGAACGCGCGGAAATAGCGAACGCCGAGCGGTTACGGGACATGAAAACGTTTCATTATCCGTTGCCGATGTCTTTTTCGACACGTTGCAGACCGGCGTATTTAACGGTTCTAATGTGGAGTATAACTTTCGCTGGACGATTGACAATTCCGAAAATGAATGTTTTCCGAATGCCAACGAAAAATACCTTGTGCGGATTGATTTTCACCCGGTTTCGGGATTCGTTTCCCCCATTCAGATTATAGTGGACGCAATATGATATACACAACCAGAAATGATATTGAATTGGTTTTCGGGGCGCGAAATGTGCAACGTTGGGCGGATTTAGACGGCGATGAAAATGAAACCCAAATTGAAGCGAGAATCCAGAACGTCTGCGAGTTGGCAAGCGCGGAAATTGAGGATATTTTGCGCAATCGTCGGTACGTTTTCCCATTGGTAAGGTCGAAAACCTTATGCGATTTAGTCGCGAAAATGGCAGGGCTACACCTTCACGATTCTCGCGGAGTTATCGACAATACCAGCACCGAAACCGATATTGTTTCGAGAATTCGCAAAGAAGTAGAACAAAAAATAACGCACATTAGAACAGGTGAAATACTTCTTGAAGGCGAGCGATATGGCAACGCTCCGCAAGTCGTTCAGGACGCGAACATGCACAAAAGCGAAACGTCCGCCGGTTTCGACCCGTTCCAACCGTATTTTGGACAAAATTACCACTTTTAATACCGATTCAGATTTAACATTCTTGGAAGAAACCATTTTTGCAAAATAGGTTTCTCCCAAACCCTCTTCCAAAAAACCTTTTGATAAGATAGGAAATAAAAACAATTAAAAACGGTTCAGAACCTGAAAAGGTTGGGCGGCTCGACGGGTGGAATAAGAAACCTTCGTCGAATCGGGATTAAAAGGTTTTTTGGAAAGTTTGAAAACCTATTTTGCAAAAATGGTTTTCAAGAATTGAGACTTGTTTTAAGTTCATAGGCAACAGTATTGTGAAGAATCAGCAGTATAAAATATCGGCTCTGGAGCGTGACGAGCGGGCGATTAGTATGCCGGCGAGGGTTCCATTGGGGAGAGCTATGAAAGCGTTGCGGGAAGCGATTCTGGAGGCGTTTCGGACTGGTTCGACATGGGAAATTGTTCAGGTTTGCAACGACCAGTTAAAGCCGTTGCTGGACGCGCAGACCGAGTTGGCTTATTTGAAGGGTGGGCGACGGATTCAGTTGACTTCCGAGAAAATTCTTTCGGAATCGAAAAAGGAATACGCCCCGGTTCGGTTTTCGTTGAGTGACGACGACGAAACCGCCACTCGCGGAGTTGCTGATTACCTACGAAAAATCAGTGGCATCGACCCTTCCAATTTTTCTGATTCTTTCGAGAAACACAACGCGGGCGCGATTGGAAATTTGGCGTCTGCAATCTGTGACGAAGTGAAAAAAGCGCAGATAGACTTGACCCAAGCCGGAATCCATGTCAAGGGCGGAAAGGCTGAAATCGCGCGAATTCTCGCACAAAACGGCGTTCAGGCTCCGAATTTAGGCGCGTTGGCAGAAACCTTATTTCGTACCCACACCCAGCAAGCATATTCCGCCGGACGTTGGAACACCGCGACCGACCCCGATTTTGCCGATGAAATCTGGGGTTTCGAATACGTCACCGCGCACGACCCGCGCGTTCGCGAAGGTCACAGGGTTCTCGACGGCGTAAGGTTGCCGAAAGAAGACCCATTCTGGGCGAAATACTTCCCTCCAAACGGCTGGAATTGTCGTTGCACGACGCTTGACATCTGGTACGATGACGCGGAAGCGAAAATCAACTTCGGCATCACCGGACGCGACCCGCGCAAGCGCACCCCGGAAGAAATGGACGTTTCCAAAGAATTCCAAGGCAACGTCGGTATCTTCGCAACGCTGGAACCGGTGAAAACTCCGAAACCGTCGCCGATTTCCATTCCCAAAACAATCCCCACCCAGCCAAAAACCGCTCTGAAAACGCACAAAAACGGCGGTTCAAGTCCTGTCTATTATGAAGAAATTTCGCCGATTCCTAGCGACGAGAAAATACCACCCGAAACATGGCTTGAGGATATTGACAAAAAAGTATGGAAAGTTCTGGAAAATGAGGAAATCCTGAAATTTAACAGTGAGAAAAAATCTAAATTTCGCGAAAAAGCGGAAAAGGCAATTTCGAAAGTATCCAAACAAGCCGGAAAACGAATCAAGGTTGATTTTGGGTCTTGGGGAGATGAAAAACATGCTCTTGATTGCAGGTTGGTGAATACCTACACCGCAGGAATTGTTGCTGTTATACAGAAATTTCCAATACTTGCGCATTGTGTCAAAGAAATAAGTTCGGATATTTTGACCAGAGCGAAGGGAAGTTATAATCCAATCACACAAGATTTACATTTTGCCTCCAATGTAAAGTACAGCACAATTGAAGCCGATATTGTACATGAAAAGCAGTCAGGCGAAAAATCCACAGCTCACATCAATCACACAGCGTACCACGAGCTGGGACATGCGTTATTTTGTAAGATATGCTCACACAATGAAATTCCAGAATGTTTAGATTTTGTCAAATTTGCAACGAAAACACACGGAACAATATTGGCAATGACAAATGAGGAAATTGTAAAACAGAGTTCTTTCTATGCAACTAAAAGTGCAGACGAAATGTTTGCTGAATGTTTTGCAGAGTATTTTGGAAGCAGAGAGCCGAGACTGATTGCAAAACATGTAGTTGAAGGGGCATTCACAGTTCAGAAAGCATTAGAAATGAAAATGAAGGGTAACTAGTATGGAATGGAACCGAGAATATTGGGAATATTTCGTAAATCTTGGCAGTTATATCGAAGGAGTTTTGCCAACCGCTCCAGAAGATTTCATTGAAGATGTGAGAAAATTAAACCGCGAACAATTTGAATTTTACAAGTTTAACCGATACGTAGGACTCGACCCAGATAAACAAAAAATGGTAAAATTAGTAAATCCATTGCCAATTATCAAGGAGAAAGACCATATTGTGTTTGTTCATCTTATTGGAATTGAAGGAATATTTGAGCAAAAATTTCCAAAATATGGGATTACCTGCGAAAATGGAAGAATTGTTGCAATTACCGAATCATTGCGCGATGATTTAATTGCCTATACAAGCACGAAACTTCCAATTGTCGAGAGATTTTTTCCATCTCTTTTAGATGTATCAGAGGAGATGTAATAATCAACTAGTAGGAAATACAAAATTGAAAAATGAATTTTGAAATCAGATATTGATTTTTATATTATATGAAATAACAAAGTTAAAAATGTATAACAATGCGGACGAAATAAAACGAACGATGTTAAGATGGCTACAAAATGGAGGTATTAAATTTTCCAAAGAGGAAGTTGCCATCGGTAATGAAGTATTGTTTGGTACTAAAATGCGTCGCGCGGATTTGCTTTTAATTTCAGGTGGTGAAACACATGCATTTGAAATTAAAAGCGACTGTGACAATACAAAAAAACTTGTCGAACAGATAAATGATTATGTTTTAACTTTTAATAGAGTTTCAGTTGTTACGGGTCCCAAGCTATTAAATAAAATACTCACAATATTACCACCAGATGTTGGTATTATTTTGGTGGATAATTCAGACGTTTGTACTATTCGTAAAGCTCGAAAAATTAGGCATCTAGATAAAGAATATCTTTCATTATTTTTAGACAAAGCAACAGCGGGAAAACTTTCAGGAATGTCAAGGTTTTCCCGCTATACAATCGGTGAAGTAAGACAATATACAATAAAACATTGTTCTTATCATCAACTGTGTGAAGCTGTTTATGAGCTTCTTTACAAAAGATACCGAACGCTATACAGCAACTTTTTGGATGAAACGGAAGGATATGCTTATTCCAACGATGAATTAAAAATTTTATGTTGGAAATGTTATCCACATAAATTATGGATTTTGCAATAGTCTCATTATTTGTGTTATATGGATATTGAGGCGAACTGAAATCCAAAATGAAGGATTTTGACCGGAAATTATACCATTAGTGGCTTGCTGAATCTGTTCAATTCCCCAACAATATGAACTATTATCGATAATTTCCTGATATATTTCCATTGCATGAATATGATTTGCAGCCGTTAAATAGGCTGTTACATATCCTGTTTGTTCACGATATTTTTTCTGTCGCCCTATATAAATGTTGTCTTGATAGGGCAAATCAATCCGAGGAATCCAACCTCTTCCGCCTTCTTGAAGAGATGGGGTAGGAAATATGGTAGCATAATCTCCATACAAAAATTTCCCACGGTAAGAATCATTTAGATTTTTTAAAACATTATTATAAAAGTCTTTCTCCAAAAGTTTTATTGATCCTGTTATAATCTCGTTGGCAAAGCGTGATATTGGTACTACATTGTCAATTGGATTTTGAGGAAATGACGAAGAACACAGAATAACCTCACCAACACCATAACTCAATGCTTTCTCTGCTGTCTCTACTACCGCTGGAACAATTGCAGATGTTTGCAATGTAATATATCCTAAATCAATAATAACGATAACTTTTGACATATCATTACCCAAAATGGATTTGATAATATCCATATCATCTGATAAATAACGATAAAACTCAAATGACAACCGATAAGTAATATTATTGAATTTTGCTAATGATGATATTTCTTTTCGGAAGTTTTCGTTTGATTCTTCTTGTGATTCACTATCATCTGAAATCTGCAAACACGGTATGAGATTCGGAAAAATTTCAGTTTGTTTATTGACAAAATTAACCCAATTCTCATACCCATTGTTTGAAGACAATAAGTGTGTGATTTGTGGAGTTTTGAATGGCTCTATATTGGTAATATCTAAAATAAAATGGGAATCGTACGGGTGTATTTTAGAAAGTTCAACAATTTGTTGCTGAAGATCTCCGTATGCTGAATTGGCAGGTTTTCTCGGTTTGGTTAGTTCAAACAATGGAATAAAATTAGGGGAATTTTTAATTTCTTCCGACAAAAAACGATACCCCCGCATTTCCGACTGTCTGGTTCTTAAAATAGGAGTATATCTAAACATAAAACAAATCCTTAATTGTTTTCAATTTAAAGGTTTAATTGACGAAGACGAAAACGAATAGCAAGCACAGAAACATCGAATTTCATTGCTAAACTTCCCTCTGTTTTGCAACCCTCATTCCAAAATTTTATAACATAATCTTCAGGCATTAATATTTCTGCAGCAAATTGATTTGCTTGCCACTCCATGTGGTCTTTTGTATCATTTCTAAAAAAAATGGTATCGTCAAACGTATTCAATCTATCCTTATGCAAACAATAGTGTCCAATTTCATGGGCTATTGTAAATCTCTGACGTCGAGGATGATGGTCGCGATTGACACTTATTATCCAGATATTGCGTTGGGAATCATATGAAAGTCCACCTGAAGTTCCGGGGGCTTCATATGATTTATAAATAAGACTAACTTTTAGAAGTTTTAAAATCTCATTCAAATCAAGCGGAACTTCTTTGATTCCGTTATTTTTAACCAATTTTAAAAGGTATTCACTAGAGTGAACTGATGAAAAAGAACACTCTCCTCTACTTTTAATCTCAAAAGCGTTTTGGGGCTTAAACCTACGAATTCCCATTCCCATTTTTGTTCACCCTTTCTTCAATCGACTGAAATTGTTCTACCAATTCTTGATAATTATTGCAAATGCTATCATAAGCTAATTGTAATTTTTCTATTTGCTCTCTAACTTCTTCATTATTTGTGTAAAAATCTCCGTAATTGTTCATTTTGTTCCAATTGTCATTGGTTACCTTTTCTACGAATGGTTTTAATGTAACCTCCTTGAAATGTGCATCTTCAATTTGGCTAAATACCTCGTCCTTTATAATTTTTTTAGATTGATTGTAGATATATCCAAACATAACAGCTACTACTGTTGTTATTATAAATATTAAAATATTAGTAAATGATTCATAATAATGAATTATATTATTTGTGTAATTTTGAAAAGTCTCTATTTCTTTTTCATTCAAGACACCTTCCGATGGTATATAACAAACCGTAACCTCTGAAGGTCCCAGAAGGTTGTCGATACATATAAACAAAAGCAAAACAAACAATGCTACAACACCAATCAACAAAAAATGGCATTGTGGTCTTTTTTGACAACAACAACTATTATTTGAAATTTTATTCATAACACCTACAGTAAAGTTCTGAAAACCAAACCATAATCATTTGCAAGTAGTTAAACTCTATAAAGTAAATACAACCTTACTCCCTAATATTAAACCACAAATAGAAAACAAAACAAGCGATACCTATAACAAATTTAAAATATTTTTATATTATTTGAAAAAATTTTCCAACAAAATAGATTGTGATAATTTTGCCGGTACCATTTCGGCGGTGTCACCGAAATGGTTCTTGCTAAATTTAACTTGCTGTGGTAGGCGCAAAATTTTCACATGCCACGTTTCGACCCGTAAAATACGGGAGAATCTAACTTGCTGGTAACTTGTCGAGAACCTTTCAAGAACCTTTCAGAACCTCGTATAACCTTGCAGAACCTCGCATACGGTGCAAGGTTCAATTTCGTGAGGTCGCGAAATTGATACCATCTTGCGCACGTCTGCAATTTGGTGATTCCCCCGAATTCGGAGGAATTAGGAGTTTTTTTTGATTTTTTCTCCCCAGCCTCTTGACAAATATTTTCTTGTATGGTATATTACAGACACTAAAGTTCTTTTTTTCTATATCGTCACAAAATGGAAAAAGAGATTCTCGGCGGTTCGTAGCGTCGGTGCGGGCGGTGGATACCGCTATGGAGAATCAGACCCAATTTGTGACGCATGAAATCTATTCGTTTTGAAATTGTAGGCGCGGAACATTCCGACCTGAAAAAACGCTCCACTCCCAAAGGATTGAAGGGCGATACTTCTTTAATGATGTGGAAAGAACTCTGCCGGACGGGACATTATGAAACCGACGGCGTTGAGCACGAAATTACCGAAGAATTTCTAACCCACATGGTAGATACTTTTCGTGAACGAATCGCGAAAGGTGTGGAGATTCCCTGCCCCAAAGGTCACACACGCGACCCGGAAAAGAAACGCGGGCGGGTGGTTTATCTGGAAACAAGACCCAACGCGGACGGCGGGGTTTCACTCTGGGGAATTATCGAATTTCTGAACGAGGAATACAAGCGAAAACTGGAACATGCGGACGTTTCTATCGACGCGCCGGAAACGACGACCGATGGGGACGGGGCGGTGTACCATTTCACGTTGGAAAGTCTGGCGTTTACCGATTATCCGGTCGTTGCCGGGATGGAAGGGTTTCACGATGTGAAGTTTTCTATCTGGGCGGAAAGCGAGCCGGGAAAGAGTGAAAAATGGACGCTAGACACGCTGATTACACGATTGGGACTGGCTGGGAATTATTCGGACGCGTCCGATATTTACCGGGATATTTACGGCATTTTTGAACGTCTGACGGGAAAGAAAAACGATATGATTCTTGACCCGGAAGATAACGACAAGAACCCGAAAAAGGAGGAAAAAAAGATGGCGAAACGCTCTAAAAAGTTCGAGGAACCGGAAGATAAAAAGCGTTCCGAAGACGAAAAGGACGAGAAACTTTCCAAAAAGAAACGTTTCGAGGAAAAAGAAACGGAGGACGAAAAGGACACCGATTTCGAGAATGATGAGGACGAAGACAAGGATTTCGAGGACGAAGACGAAGAGGACGAAGACGACACGGAATTCGAAGACGAGGACGAGGACGACGAAGACGAAGAGAGAGATGAAAAACTTTCCAAACGGAAAAAGTTCTCGCGTATGGGTTCCATTTTGCGCGAAAATCGCGAGTTGCGAATCAATGACATGCGCCGAAAAGGGCTGATTACCGCGGAACAGAGTAACCAGATGAAGCGCGAGTATTGCTCCGACCGTTCCATTTCGTTTAGTCTGGAATCGAACCGAGGCGACGCGGAATTTAACCGGGTGTGCAAGCTGATGAGCAAGGGAAAAGGGCGCGATTACAGCGAAAAAAGCGGTCCGCAATTCAGCAGAAACAACCCGAACGGGAACGTTTTGAGCGCGGAAATTCAGAAACGTTTCGGGAAATAGGAAACGGAAAGGAGTAAATGATGCCCAAAGTTTTGAGCAAGAAAAAGCGGATTTCCGACGTGATTAAATGGGAAGTGAACCCGATTTTCACGCGCGGAAGTATGACGGTGACGGCAACGACCGCCGATATTCATCTTGAATGTGGCGACCTTTACACGAAGGCGACCGCCACGAAATCGGAAGATGGCGCGAGTTTTGACTGCGTTTGCGCGGAAACGACCACGGTTTACGCTGGCGAAACCCGAACGGTTTTGATTCTGGAACGTGGACCGGCGATTGTGGACGTGGATAATATCGGCGTTTCGGAAGAAAACCAGACCACGGCGAAAACCGGACTTCTGACGTTGGGAATCCTCGCGCAGAGCGAATCCCCGGTTAAAGTGTATCAGGAAACGTAAAGAAATGTAGCCTCCCCTAACCCCAATACTAAAACTCCTGCAGATTGCACAAAAAGGGAGAGTTAAAACCAAAACCAAAACCATTCAATCTCCCACAGATTCCACAAAAATAAATTCCCCTCTTTTCAAGAGGGGTACGCCGATAGGCGGGGGGTGTTCGGAAATGGAGAACGATTCCCAATACAGAACACCCCGGCGCGTTGCGCCACCCCTCTTAAGAAGAGGGGAATAAGAACACCCCGGCGAATTGACATTCGCCACCCCTCTTAAAAAGAGGGGAATTCAATTCTGTGGCATTCTGTGAAATTTGTGGGAGATAAGATTTTCAGGTTAGAGGAGGTGTTAAATAACACCCCAAAAAAGGAGGATATTTTGGCAACTTTAGACATTTTTAGCGGAAGCGCGTTTCAGCTCCGCTCGCTGACGGAAAACATTAACAAGATTCCACCCCAGTTTTCTTATCTGCTGTCGCAGGAAGGACTTTTTAAGGAATCCGGCTGTTCCAACAAAGTCGTGATGATTGAGGAACGCGAAAACGTTCTTCAGTTGATTCCCAACTCGAACCGAGGGACGAACGGGACGGCAATTCCGCGAGAAAAGCGCAAAGTTCGCGCGTTCTCGATTCCGCATAAACAGGTAAACGACGAAATTCTTGCCGACCAAGTGCAGGGGGTGAGAATGTTCGGAAGCGAAACCGAAGCGGAAACGGTGGCGAGCGTCGTTGCCGACCGTCTCCAACAGGCGGCGGACAGTATGCAACTCACGCTTGAAGCGATGTGCGTTGGCGCGGTCAAGGGCGAAGTTTTGGACGCGGATGAATCCGTGATTACCAACATGTTCGACGAATTCGAGCAGAAACAACACTCGGAAAAGTGGAACATTTCTGAAGTTGGTAACGTCAAAAAACGGTGTAACCACCTTGTCCGACGCACCATACAGACCCTCGGCGGTACGCCTGTTCGGGAGTTCCACATTCTCTGTGGCGACGATATTTTCGACGCGATTGAGACCAGCGAGGAACTGCGCGAAGCGAATAAATGGCGCAACAATTCCGATTTCCTTGTGGATTCTCACGCCTATCGGTATTTCGAGTACGCTGGCGTTCGTTTCGTGAACTATCAGGGTTACGTCGGCGACAAGCAGTTCATTCCGGCTGGCGAGGCGTATTTGTTGCCGATTGGCGTTCCTGGCTTGTTTACGATTAACTACGCTCCGGCGGACTATACCGAGACGGTAAACACGGTCGGGATTAAGTATTATGCCAAACAGGAGCGTATGCCGTTCGACAAGGGAATTTGGCTGGAATGCCAGACGAATCCGCTTGTTTTGTGCACGCGACCGGCGGCGTTGTGTAAGATTACGCTTGCCTGATAAAAAGAAAACCAAGAAGCAAGCAATCGAAGATTGCGATTCAATCGTAACGAGGAGGGGCGGCGCACGCCGCCCGCGTTTTCATGGCAATCGAAGTTCCATTTCAGGTTGAATTCGACATTCCGCATGGTGTAGAATTGACCCCGGCGGAATCGGCAAATATTATGAAACTTGTCGGTGTTCGTTACGCGAGTTTCATGAAAAGGCGTTTCGATACGTTCAGTCAAGGTGGAGGCGATTGGAAACCGCTTGCGAAATCGACATTACGAGCGCGAGACCGGAAAGTTAAAAAGTCAAAAAAGAAGAAAACCCAAGCCGAGGCGGTGGTTGCGAATCATTCCATTTTGGTCGATACCGGAACGTTGCGAGGTGCGCTCAATATCGGCGCGACTGGAACCGGGGACGGTGCAGAACTTGTGACGAATGTAAACCCGCAAGAATCGTCCGTTACTATGCGATTCACGGGAAAAATACACCCTCCACCGAAAGACGGCAAAAAGAAAAAAGATTGTAAAGGGCTGACGATTGCAGCACTCGCCGCGATTCAGCATTACGGAAGTCAAGAACGAAACATTCCAGCCCGTCCGATTCTTGTTGAGCCGAACGCGGAACAGATGGGAAAACTGGAAGATTTAATTCGCAGACAGGTGAAAAAAGCGTATGAAACTCGATAATATCACGCCCGACCCGCTGACGATTGTGCGAGATTATTTTTGGCGCGTCGTGGAAAGTAACCCGTTTTTTTCGGACTGGGTGCGAGACGGAAACAAAATCAAATACAACGACGAAATCGGCGAAAAAAAGCAGATTGGACATGGCGACTTGCCGGAAATTACCATCATTCCGACGATGTGTAATCAGGACGGTTTAGGGTCGTCCCACACCGGTTATTTATCGACGGAAATGTTGGTTCACGTCGTGACCGGAACCCGCGATTTACGGCTTATTTCGGCGTTGCAATGGGAGATTTTTCGGTGTATCCAAACTTTCATGGCGACGGCGGGCAATTTACGTTATAACAACCGCGAATTTTTCGCACTTGCCAGATTGACATCGGGAGCGCAAACGCTTTCCTCCACCGAGTTAAACCGGGGAATCGAAGGCTGGACAGCAACGTGGGGCGTCCGAATCGATTTACAATTTTCCAATGCGGATTTACATTTTGAGGTGACTTAAATGAAGAACTGGGTACGCGGACGTCCTCGTCCGCACTTGAAGCGGAAACAGCCACGGAGCACCCCCAATAACGTCCCCGTCCGCAGAAAGTGAACGATTTCCCAGAGTTTTTAACCTTTTAACCTTTTTATGCGAGCCGTGCGCCCGCGCACCCAGTAGGTGACTTAAATGACAGTTTATTCAGGAAGATACGGCAGTGTCGGCGGACAGACGCAGGTCTTAAACTGGAACATCGAGAGCATGATGAGCGACAACGCCCACGCCAACAGCGCGACCAGAGCCGGCAAACAACGCGACGAAGGCGTTCACGACTGGACGGGAACCGTCAATGTGGACGGACCAATTCAGGTTTCAAGTCTATTTTTACCGTTCACATTCACGGGAAATACCGGCGCGCCAACGATTACCGGCAACGGTTTACGACTAACCGGAAACGCGATGTGGACGAGCATTGCGATTTCCGGCGATATTACCAACGGTAGCCGAGTCACGGTCAACGCGAGTTTCGGCGGTCACGGTCCTTTACTCCACAATCAGGAAAGTTCCGCAAGTTCCGACGTGGCAAACACGATTATCATGTCGAAAGACTGTACCGTCACATGGAACGGGGAAGAAATCGACTGGCAACAGTTCAATTTCACGATTACGAACGAAGTTCAGACCTACGTCGGTTCAAGCACGGTTATCGATGGTTTTGTCTGGACGCAACGCTATCCCGGCTTGGTAGATTGTTCCGGCAGTGTCACGCTCAAGGGAAGTGAAGTTCTCGCGACGCAGGGCGACCTTGCGACGTTGGAAATCAAAAAAGGTTCATACATCATCTTTAAAATCACGTATGCCCGTTACCTTTCCACGTCTGGAATCGGCGCAAATCCGAATACAGGCGAACTGGTCGGTTATACCGGTAATTTCGGAATGTGCGCCCATTCAGAACCCGGCGCGTTGGAAAATGCGACGCTCGGTTCAATCACGCTTTTTGGCAACATAATCTGGCCGGAATCGGCTTCCGCAACCTAATGAAAGGAGAAAACCATGACACAAAATCCCACAACCGCGAGTATTCCAGTGACGTTATCCGACGGGAGTATTATTATCGTTTCGCCCTTGACGGTGAAGGACTTGACGAGCCTTTATCAGTCTGCAAGAATGCGACTTTTGCAGGAACTTTTACGCGCGATTCCAAAGGATATTTCAAGCGCGTTTCGGCGGGAAATGATTGCCGAAGCGTATGAAACGTGCCAAAAAATGGAAGTTGGCGGAGACGAATTTTTCGAGAATTTCGAGAATGTCGTACAGGCGGTTTATCTTGCAACCCGGAAAGAAACCGTCGGAATGACACCGGAAAAAGTGGAAAAAATTCTGGAAAACATGGAGAACTGGAACGCTTTAATCGTTGCGATGGGTTCCAAACCAGAAACAGAAACCGACCAAAAAACAAGCGAAACAGAAGAAGAAAGCGAGGACGCGGAAAAAAAAACGTCCTGACGATTGAAACCTTTTTTGAAAATATCAAGTCAAGTTTCATACTCCTTGCGAGATATTACGGCTGGACTTTTTCTGTCATCGAAGAAATGACTTCCGACCAGATTATCATCGCGATTGAGGCGATAGAACACGGCAAAAACGATGGCAAAAAAGAAGACACCGGAGAAGTTGGTGCCGACGGATTGGTTCATTTTTCGACGCTGGAGCAATGGAAATTGTTCCGGGAATTGCGAGGATTATAAATGTCGCGAGAATTAGCATTTAAACTGAAATTGACGACCACCGGCGCGTTTTCGCAGGCGTTTGACAAGCTCAAGGAAATCGGAAAGAAAATGGTTCCGAATCGTCCGACGTTTACGATTCCGACCCCTCCACCGGTTCCAACCGCGCCGAAAATGCCAACGTTTCCGCAAGCCGTATCCCCCGCGCTTACGCCTCCGAAACCAATTCCGGCAAACCTGAAAACGCAGTCGGATTTACCCATTGACAAACTGGCGGAGTATATCCAGAAATCAACCCCGAAGGGCGGAAATCAGGAATCGGAGCCATTTTTCAAAAGGTTCAAAACCTTTGGCAAAGACCTGAAAACTGAAACGAACAACCTTTTTTCCGGTCTGAAAAACGCGAAGGGATTGGGCGACGCGAAAACCGCCTTCAGCACGTTTGGCAAAAACATCGGTTCCGCATGTCTTAAACTCGGAAAATTCGGCGGACTAATAGGAGTTATCGTAGCTGCGATTGCGGCTCTCGGCGCGGCGGCGTTAAAATTCGCAAAGGAAGCGGAAAAAGCCACGTTTCAGATGAATCGAGCGTTCAAAACCGGCGGGAAAATGGCAGGTCAAACGACTGACGATTATACCGACAAATATTCATGGCTTGAAGATGAAGCGATGAATGGTCGCGTCAATCGTACGGAACATATAAAAGCGATGGGAGCCGCGAGAATGCAGTTTCAGTCGCTGGATAAGAAAACGTATGATAAAATGGCGCAACAGTCGATTGACTTTGGAGCGCATTTAGGAATCGGTTCAGACGAAGCGATGATGAGATATGGAGCGGTTCTCGATTCTTTAAATATCACATTCGAGGACGGTAAAAATATCGGTTTAAGTTTAACACGAGAGGAGATAAACCGAATTAACGCGCTGAAGTCCGCAGGAAAACAGGCGGAGGCGAACGCAATTATAATGAAGCGTGTTGAGGAAACGGCCGGCGGTGCGATGGACGAATTCAGAAAAACCATGCCCGGCATGATTGACACCATAAAAAACAACTTCAGCAACGGACTTGCGAATCTTGGAAAAGCTCTCGCGCCGATTGGGAAACTGTTTTTAAGGGCGGCGGAGGCAATTTCGATAGCTTTTAACTTCATTACCAAAATTATCGCGGATTTCGCCGAAGAGTGCAAGAGTTGGTTTTCCAAAGAAGCGTGGTCGAACTGGTGGAACGAAACCGAACCGAAAAAAGATACCGAAAACGAACAAAAAAGAAAAGATACCGAAAACTACATTGACCCGCGATTAAAACTCACGGTAAATTTCGAGGACGCGACGAGTATGGCGTCACGAATCCAGAAAAGTATTATGGAGCAAAACTCTCCGCAAGTCAAACAGGTCGAATTGCTGAAAATGGTTAATCGTCATCTGGAGTACATGGCAGGCGAATCCCGTCGTCAGCGCGAATCAACGGAACGGTCGGAAGGTGAATTGCGTAGCGTCCGGAAGAATACCGGGAATTTGGAACTAGGATTTCAGGGAGGTTAAAAAGTGAGTAACGATAGCTTTTTCACAGACGAAGAACTTGAAAATATGTTTCCAGGCGGACAGCTCGGCACCGGAAATCCATATTATGAAGGGATTCCATCTGCGGAAGTTTCGGAGATGTTTGAGACCATTTCCGAAGAGTATTCTACCGATGGTTGCAGTGCGCAAGTGACGCTAAAATGCCCGTGGGGTTCCCGACAAGCCGTGATTTTCTGGCTCCTGAAAGACGGTCAAGGTTGGAACAATGGAAACAATACCAATGAACGACACGTCGGCGCGATTTATCCCCACAAACACAACGATATGGCTTTCGATATGGAACTTCAGAGCGTTTCCGTCGAGCCGTTCAGCGCGAAGGGAGAAACCACTGGAAACGGGCAAGCAATGGAGTACCGTTACGCACTGATTACCCTGCAATACGCGACGAATAAGCCAGTCATTTCTTATCAGGTCACGTCGGAATATTTGACCCTAAACCACGCAGAATTATACTGGTGGCGAGAAGGAATGGAAACGCCGAAACCCGTTTCAGCGGAACAAGCTCCCGGAATCCTGATTCATGGTCACGTTCTCACGATTGAGGCAAAGCGTGTCGATTTATCGCAAGTTTCGCTCAACAATATCGAAGGTTACGTCAATGAAAAAACCATCGGCGCGTTGGAATTTGTACGCACCTACCCGCCGGGGACGCTGATGTGCAACGCTCCGACCTTGAAACAACACGCAGCCTATCCGACTTTTTTTGATGTCACCCTCAATTTCGCCTATCGGGAAACGGGCTGGAATACCTTTTTCGACCCGACACTTCCGGGAAATTCCATCTCCGAAAAAACGGTTTCCCTGTGCGATGTCAATAAAAACGTAATTGACATTTTCCCGAAGTGTTCATTCAAAACGCTTTTTGAAAAAGTCGGAATCGTAATCACCGAAATGTAGGAGATTTCCAGATGAACCCGAATCAGATACGCACCTTAAAACCCGGACAAATGCCGAAAGCGTCGGAGTGGAACGCGCTGGTTCGTTCCGCGCAAGCGATGAATCCGCGCCACAACGGCTACACCACGCCGACCGGGCACGCTGATAAACGCGAAAACATTCACGTCCGAAAATCGACGCTATTCTACACCGAAAGCGCAATTCCAGCGTATTCCATTTTCGCAGTAAAAACGCCGGATTTCGAGATTTCCGCAACATCGCAACCATTCCTACTTGCCGAAGTTTACGACAATTCCTACCGAAACGCCTTTTTTAACGCGGATTTTGGAACGAATGGAAACGTTTCAATTCCGTCAAACTCCCTATTTTACGGCTATATCATTAGCGAACATTATGACGATATTGTCGAGGTTTCCGACCTTGAGGAAGGCGCGACCGCGTGCGGTTTCGCTTCCGGCTCCTATTCCGCCTCTGGAAACGCGACCGGATTGAGAATCACCGACCATTTTAACGGTTCATTATATTATGTCCGTCGAAATTTTGAGGTTCCCTCCGAAGTTTTCGGCACGCTTTCCGACGATTGGCAGACCGGCGACGAATCAGCAATTATCCAGCTTGACGACGATTTCCGAATTGACGGAACCGAAACTTTAGAATGTTTCCCAGCTCCCACACTTCCCGAAACTCTCGACGCTGGAACCGCCGTCACCTGCCGATATATCAAATCAAAGGAGAAATGGTTTTTTTTTAGACCTTCCGGCAGCGCGAGCGAAACCCGAATTTTAACCATTTCCGGTGGAACGCTGGAAGGTTTTTATGCGGATGAACTTGGGGATTCTGATTACGAACCGCAAGCGAAGAAAATTTCAATTTTCTCGACATTATCCGCGGTGGCGTGTATGGCAACACGCGAAGATGTAAACGCGGTGGGGAGTGATTCTGAAAAAAATTGGATTCAGTTTATCAATCAGGCGGTCGATGGCGTAGATGATTGTGAATTTCCCCCGCATTTTATACGTGGCGATTATGCGCAGTACTCATACGGCACCAGCAACCGAATTTTTTTACGTTCAGACTGTAACTGGCAGAAGGTTTCCAGTGATACGACCTTGCCGATGTTGCAGTTTATCGGAAATCACTACGATGGAAGTGTATATTCTGAACGAAATTTTGACGGCACGGTCTACGAACACGGTATCACCAATTGCCTATTTTTCGACATAAACAACCAACTTGGATACGGAATCTTGGGAGAAATCCATTCACAGGAAGATATAAACCGTGGCGCGACATACACCCAGCGAGAAAACAAACCATGTTACCTTTTTAATGAAAATTCGCAGATGTACGAAGGTATCAATGGCGCGGAGGGTTCCTTTCAGTTTGGAAGACCGGAGTGGAGACTTTTTGACTCAGAACAAAATTTTATTTCTGAGTTTATCCGAAGTTGGAAACGGACTGAAAACGGCTGGATTTACGAAGGCATTATGGGGCGATGGTTTTATAATGTAGATTCTGATTACAAGTTCTATTCATACCGAGATATACGAATCGAAACCGTTGGCAACATTTCCTACCTGCGACTTGGAACCCAGAACCGAGAAAATCAGGGCTGGTTTGAGACGGTTCTGAATGCGAGTGACTTGAAAAAGGACGGCGACAGTATAGGCGATGTGATTGTCGAGTCCCAGATGTTCACCTTGTCGTTTACGGTCACACCTCGCGAAAATATCGAAGTCAGCGCTTGGGATATTTTGACGGATTCCATCGAACAAGGGATAGGTAAAATCCGCGAAGATTCCACATCGACCGAAAGAGGTCTAGTGTTCTATATCAAAGAAACCGACGTGACACGCTGGGAAATTGAAAAATCGGAAACAGACGAGATTTCCATCACGTTCCAATTTGTCCCCGGAAGCGAAACCGAAGAAGAACCAAAACCGGACAAGGTTTACACAATTAGCCAGATTATCCAAAAAGATTACGACGCCGACGGAGAACCTCATTTTACCGGGAATGAATTTACAATCGGAACCTACGGAGATTCTGCTGGGTACTGGAAGTGCGACGAAACGACGCTGGAAGGAATTTCCATCGTTTTCCAGTTCGCACCTCTGGAACAAGAGGACTTAACGCTTGAATTCTACCAGATGAACACGCAACCCAAAAAAGAAAAAATCTGGGTTTTTGTTCCGCAAGTTTTGACGGATTGAACGGGGAAAGAAGATGAACCGAAGTAGAGTGAACCAGCTTGTGGCGAGATTGAACGGGCTAAACTACGTGTATCCTAGACCGTGTAACGGACTCTTGACCCTTCAGGAAAATATGTTCTTGGAGACGGAGTATCTGCGTAGAATTTCCGAGCTTTTTTGGGAATTGGCGAGAGAATCCTACTTGACGAGTAATCCGTGGACGATTTCCTTTTCATTGCCCGACTACTTTTATCACGAAGGCGGATACTGGACATTCATTACGAACTCTGAACGTGGCGTAAATCTTGTGAATGCGCAACCGATGATTCATGTATCGACACTTACAAATCCGCGTCCGTCGAGAAACTACATTTTAGAAAACTTCCCGCTCTGTAAATTAAACGGATTTGAGAATGGAGATTTTTTAGGCAAATGGGATTTTTGGATAGATGAAACTCTTTCTGCATGTGATAATCTCGGCTGGTATTGCGCATGGGGTCTGTGTGAAGTCTGGGAGAAAAAGAGAGAGCTTTCCAATGGTAAAATCATTGAAAGTGACAACCAAATTGAATTGTCAACCAGTCACATAAATAATTACGGAATGGTACAGGTTTGCAACTTTTCGCGCTGTGATTCTGTCAATGTATCTTACGAAGTTCCCTATTTTTACACAATTCGATATATTCGATTAAAGAATCCATTTTTGTTCCCGATTCAGATACAGTATTTTTACTCGACGGAGTTTGATACCGTCAGTTTTATCATTTCAGAACTTGGTGACATGACATGGGATTATATGATTCCAGAAGTGGAACCTTACGACGCAAGTTATATGCCGTTACTGATAAACTCAATCCAGAATGCGCACGTCGCAACCAGCGCACCCGTCACAGTCGGCGCAGGCGAAACCATAACCATTGGCAACCCGACGATAAAAGACTGGAGCGTTCAGAGCGTCTGGCATACTCTTATCAATCAGAACGAATATGACCGTCGTACCGTCGCAGGCGGAGAGATAAAAAACATCTGGGTGATGTATCGCAAAATTGAAGTCACAGACGGTTAATGTGCTCACAAACCCACGCCAAACAAACCCACAAACAAACCCACGCCAAACAAAAACCCCCGTAAAATGCGATATTTTACGGGGGTTTTATGACCCCAATGGGACTCGAACCCATGCCGCGGCCTTGAAAGGGCCGTGTCCTAACCACTAGACGATGAGGCCAATTAAGTTTAAGTTATCGAAACCATCAAGTTTCCTTGAAATCTCTCACTTATCCCTTAAGTGCGCACCAATATAACATATTTTCAGTTTTCGTCAATAGGGGGGAGGCCGATTTTCTAAAAAATTTCCGAAATTTTTAGAAAATTCTCAAAATATACCTCAAAACATACCTTTTTATGGTGGAACACTTGACATTTCATCTTGAATTTAATATAATTAACAGAAATAAGAGGAAAGAAGTTCATTATTTCCATGTAGAACGGAACGATTTAACACATAACTATTTATAGAGAACTCATCATGAAATCATTGAAACTTATTTTCTCGCTATTCACTTTCATACTCGTATTTTCCCTCGTTGGGTGGGTTGCCACTCTCGAAAGAGATGGAAATTGGCGGTATATGAAATATTCCACAGAATTAAAATGGTACGTAATTCTGGACAAGTCCGATGCGGAATACGCTCATCTGGAACAGTGGCTGAAGAAACCGCGCGTGTGGACGCCGTCGATCGTATCGTACGCTCCGACAGGGTGGAAAATTTCGACGGATAAATATACGCTTCAGGTTATGAAAGATCTCGTCGTCATGAATAAACGTAGTGGAGGACAATATACCTGTAAATCCGATGAGGAAATCGTCGAAATTATGAGACAATTGGAGAAAAATGTTCAGAATCCGTCGGAGAAGTAAATAGAAACGTTTCGGTATGGACGTAACTTCTAAACACCAACACTCGCTCCGCCTTACAGGACCTGTAGCAGTGTAACTGCCGTGTGTCGCTTGTTTTTTTCTTTATTTATTTTTTCTCTTTCTTTTCCTCCTTTTCTTTCATCTTGACTTTTTCTCTATATTTTAATAACTTTATCCACTTTAACATTTTTTTGAAACTGAAGGACTCATCATGATGTCGAATTTGGCAGAAAATGTCATGGCAATTATTCTCGCTGGGGGGAAAGGGTCACGGTTGGAGCCACTCACCAGAGACCGCGCGAAACCGGCCGTACCGTTCGGGGGAGCGTATCGGATTATTGATTTTACGCTCTCCAACGCACTGAATAGCGGAATTCGGAAAATACTCATGCTCACGCAGTACAAGACGACAAGCCTTGATCGTCATGTCAATCTCGGTTGGCAACGCTATTTTCAGCGCGAGCTGGGACAGTTTCTCGATATTGTCCCTCCCCAACAGCGTATCGACGAAAATTGGTATCAGGGCACCGGCGACGCGGTTTATCAGAACATTTATACCATCGAGCGCGAGCGACCAAAGTACGTCATTATTTTGGCAGGGGACCATATTTATAAGATGGATTACGGTCGGCTAATTCAGACGCATATCGAAAATCAGGCAGACTTGACCATCAGCACACTGAAAGTTCCAACCAGTACCGCCGCGCGTCGGTTCGGCGTTTTGGAGGTGAACGAGCGGAATCAGGTCGTCGGTTTCGCGGAAAAGCCGGTCATTCCGAAAGAGTTGCCGTACCAGCCAGATTACTGTTTGGCGTCAATGGGAATTTACGTTTTTAACACAGAGTTCCTTTTTGAACGACTCTGCCAGGACGCTCTTGACGAAAATTCCCGACACGATTTCGGCGGGGACATTATTCCGTCCGTCATCGATCAGTATTCTGTTTATGCGCATCTGTTCAATGAAGAACGCGGAAAATCCGAGACATACTGGCGTGATGTCGGAACGTTAGATGCTTTTTTCGACGCGAATATGGACCTAGTAGACGGTGAACCGCAACTGAATTTATACGACACACACTGGCCAATTTGGACGTACCAGCCGAATTGCCCACCGCCAAAGTTCGTTTTTGCACGAGATGAACGAATCGGAATGGCCACGGAAAGTATCATCTGTAACGGCTCCATCATCTCCGGTGCGTTCGTAAATCGCAGCGTTTTAGGCTTCCGAAATCGAATCGCAAGTTATGCACAGGTTGAAGAATCCATCCTCTTTTCAGACGTAGAAGTCGGTCGAAAAGCGCGGATTCGGCGAGCAATTTTAGACAGCGGCGTGCACATCGAGCCGGGAATGGAAATCGGTTTTGATCCGGAAGTAGACCGTGCACGAGGATTTTACGTGACTGAGAATGGAATTACAATCGTAACACGTTAATACCAACAACTCCAATAGCCATTAAATCTTCCTTATAATTCCCAGATTTCAGAAAAAAATAGTTAAAAAATTTGAGAACCTCCATAAATTATACAAGAGATTTAATGGCTAAACTTCCTTTCGTTCACAGCTATGATTTTTATCTACATTTCATACATCTAAAATTTTCCCAAATTCTTTCTGGCAAGATACGCAATTCACGCAAATTTTTCCAGTTTAAAATGTTCAATTCAGTGAATG
>JAUNAI010000314.1 GCA_030527705.1 Planctomycetia bacterium
GTGATTCTGGAAACGTTGCGACAAGTTCCGGCGTCATACGGTAAATCCGAGCCATACGCGCTTTCAGATCGCCCGGCATTAAGCTAATCGGACGCAATGCGAATTCCCACCGGTCCAGCTGAAGATACGCAAAAGTGAGCGGAATCTTGAAACACGTTTTCTTGAGCATTTCATTCAGTTTCAACTCATACGGTTCCGGTCCGTCTCCCCATAAAACTCCCTGAAACGCCGCAGATTCTAGTTTCAGCGTCTCCCAGAGCTCCGTATCTTTCACCGTCGGCGCGGACGCGAGTAGCACAAAAAACGGTTTCGTGCGCTTCTCGGTTTTCCTCCACCGCTCCACCTGTTCCGCCGTCAGTGTGTCGGTTAAAATTAGGTCTGCACGTGGCATTTCGACAATCTTCTCTGTCATTCCCCCCTGAATATAATAAATCTCAGTATCGGGATTTTCCGCTTTTAAGCTAATTTCTACCGGACCACGTCCCGTGTTCCACATCACGATTTTGGCCGGCTGAGGGTACATGGTGGAAATCTTCTGTGCTTCCAACTGTCCCTCTTCTCCTCCTTTATGCTCACAAAAAACAACCAGATTCGGGTTAATCCTCCCCATAGCCGGTTTATGTACCCACGCGAAAGGCTCTTTTTCCGCCGCCAGCATGTTTTCTTGCGCACTTTCCGTAGTCTCATTTACTGAATTTTCCGTTTTTCCCACCGTTTTCGGAAGGGGGACAGAGCCGTTTTTACACGCGTTGGCATACGCACGGACGAGATGAACCGTCTGTCCCGGATAGGTGGTACGCATACCATTTTCCAGAAGAATAGAACGTAAATGTGTCCGCGTTTCGTCGGTCATAGCGAGTGTCGGGAGAATCGTCTGTGCAATCAGAATTTCAGCGAATTCCCGTCGTCCCGCCTTTCGATTCACCAGTCCCGGAATCCGTATACTCGCGAATTCCGCCGTCTGCTGAATCGCCTGCCGGATTTTCTCTTTCTGAATTTTCCCTTTCGGGTCCGCCTCGGGAATGACCGCTTCCAGAAGCTCCAGAGAACACTGCATCTGATAAAAACTGTACGTCGGTACCCAGCCATTCACCTCCGAGCGTGGGCGAGTCGGGAGCGAGAGAGAATCCTCCAGTGCCACGTCGAGATATTTCTGGCATTCCTGATAATATTTATCGTCGCCTGTCACCTCCCACGCGGCAGCGTAAATCATCGGTAAACGTGCCGACTCGTGAGCGTAAACGTTCCACATTTTATGGAGACCGCGTGGGTCGTGCATCCCGTCTGCACGCAGAATACTAAAATCATTCTCCTGCGTGATTTCCTCCATCAGGGAATCCGCCAGAACGGCCAGCAGTTCCCGAATTTCTCCGCGCGTTTCCTCGTCACAGAGCGGACTGCGATAAAACCGCCACAGCGACTCAGCATAATGCGTGTACTGGTCACGTGAAGAAGTCGCGTACGTTGCCGTCTTGTCGTCCGGGTGGAGTCCGCGCGAGACGAAACCCCAGATATGATGCGCACTTCCGACATTCCGCATTCCGAGCCACGCGTCATACACAAGCGGTCGGAGAGCGTCGTCGTGCGTCAGGTCGTAAAGTTCTACCAGTCCGAAAAGAAGTGTTCCACCGTAAAGTGTGCAGTCATCCGCTCCGCTTCCGTAGCCTACAGGATTCGGGTCCATGTCACGAAAACGAGCAAGAGACGGCAATTTCTCAATCGGTACACTATAAAAAAGGTGAGTTTTCGACGAGTAACACGGTCCCGGATTCCGCAAAAGATCAATTAACGTTTCATACGCTGCCTGACTTTCTTCCTGGGTGAGAAGTTGAGTGGGTTCCATATTTTTTTCAGTTTCAGCACCCAAAACAGATTTCGGACCAGAAAAAATGGAGAGAATGGTGAAAACGGCAAAAATGCTAAATATCAGCATGACGAAAAACGAAAAGGAATCCGAAACGCGCAGTGTGAAAGTATTTTTAGTCATAAATTTCTCCTAAAATGTAAGATGTTTTTTTATATGATATCACGTCGCCAATTTTCTGTCAAGTAGGAGGAAGTGGAGGTGGGAAAAAGAGGAAAAACTTTTTTTTCACCTCTTCCGGGAAAATTCGTCAAACCTATTGACAACGTGGAAAAAATCAGTATATTAAATAGTATAAACTGATTTCACTTTAAAATTCTAGGAAATGGTATAGCTTTCAATAATCGTTTCCTTAACGTGAAACAACGGTAAAGCAGAATTTTATCGTGTGTCGGGTATATATTGTTGTTTTCTTTATTTCGTTCATTCCTTCCTTTAAATTACGAAAACGGAACCTGCCATGAAAAAAGACCTAACGTCGTCGGCGTTCACGTATCGACTGTTTTGGCGTGCGTGTTGCCTCTGTTGCGTGTGTTGTAGCCTGTTACTTTTCGGAGTACTTTCTGTCGGCGCAGAACAGGAAAAGTCCGAAAGTAACTTGAAAAATAAAGCCGAAAAGGTAGATAAAGCGAATAAAACGGACAAAATAAACAAAACAAACAAAATGGAAAATCTGGACGCGGGCACACTGATTCTGAGTGATTTCCAGCCCGGCTCCGTGAAGTGGTACGACACCAGCGCGGGTAAAATGGGACTGGAATACGTCCCGGAAGGTGTCCGCGTCATGACGAATTTCGGCACGAATCCCAACTCAGAGCGCGTGTCGATTGACGCGAAAATGAATCTTGATTTAACGAAATGGAATCGCTTTCAGGTGGAAGTTGCCGTCACGAATCCGGCGGCGTTTTCGAGTTCTTCACTCTATTTTCACAGTGGTGACGGCTGGTACTCCTGCGGTTCCGGCGTTCCGCGTGATAAAAATAAGATGACATTCCAAAAATCCGACTTCCGTACCGAGGGAAATCCGGCGGGGTGGGATAAAATCGATACGGTCCGCATTTCGCTCTGGAAGGTCGGCACGCAGGATAGCACAGTTCAGTTTTCGTCGCTAGCGTGTTGCTCGGAGCCGATTCTTTTCATGTCGATTCTAAATTCGGAAGGAATCGAAAACTGGGTCGGCAAAAATAACGGTCACATCCTTGCTCGCCAACTTTCTGGCTTGGGAATCCTCTCCGACCATGACACCATCTCACGGACGGCAACGGAAGAAGAGTGGGCGAAAGTTCTGGAAACCCGACTGGCGGTGGTGATAAACCGTACCCTCTTCATGACGCCGGAAACGCGGACGATGCTGGAAAAATGGGCGAAAGAAAACTCTCGGGCAGTTTACTTCATCGACGGCGATTTACGTGAAAATCCGATTCCGAATGATGAATTATTACCAATTCTGGCACAATCCACGGCATTAAAAAAGCGAATTGAGAAAATCGCTCTGAAACATTCCGTCACGGTTCTTGGAAAAACTTGCCCGGACGCGAAAAAGATTCTGAAACGCGGACGCACCATTTTCGAAAATGACGGAATCGTGGCGGGGATGAAATTCTGTAACGAAACACATGATAAACTCCTGACGGAAGCGGCAGCGAAAATCGACCTGGAAAACTCGCTGAAATTCCGCGCGTGGTGGAATCATAACGGTCTCGGCGCGTATCCCGGCGACTGGAAACGGACGGCGAAAGAGCTGAAAGCGGCTGGTTTTAACACGGTTATTCCGAATATGGTCTGGGTCTGCGAGGCGCTTTATCCGAGTAAATACGCACCGTTGTCAAAAAATGGCGAGGAATACGGCGACCAACTCGCGCAGTGTCTGGAAGCGTGTCACGCGGAGGGAATTGAGGTTCACGTCTGGCGCGTCTGTTTTAATGTTTCGTGGCGCGCGACGCCGGAATTTATCGCTGGATTGGAAGCGGAGGGACGGTTACAGAAAGACCGAAACGGCGAGACGGTGAAGTGGCTCTGTCCGTCGAATCCGAAAAATATCGAGTTGGAAGTAAACTCCATGATTGAAATCGCGGATAATTACCCCGTGGACGGCGTACATTTCGATTATATCCGTTATAACAACTCGGAAGGTTGCTCGTGCGAGGGGTGCCGCGAGCGTTTCCAGAAAGAGACGGGGATTCAGGTGGAAAAATGGCCTCTAACGTCAAAATCGGAACATTGGGAACGCTGGGTGGACTGGAAAGCGGACCAGATTACGAATATCGTGCGTCAGGTTCGGCAGGAAATGAAAAAGAAACACCCGAAGGTGAAGGTTTCCGCGGCGGTATTTCAGGGGTATCCGAGTTCTCGTCGAAGTGTAGGACAGGATTGGGCGCAGTGGGCGCATGAGGGATTGGTCGATTTCCTCTGTCCGATGAATTACACGCTGGACGCGGGAACGTTCGAGACGCTTATGCGACATCAGATGACGGTCGTGCCGAAAGATTTCCCGCTGTATTTTGGCATTGGCGAGTGGAAACTTGCGCCAGACGACACGATTGAGCAGATTCAGCGTGCGAAAGAAGTTGGAGCGCAGGGAATCACCGTTTTCGACCTATCGGAACCGGCGGCGAAGCGCGTGTTGCCGTTGCTGACAGAA
>JAUNAI010000315.1 GCA_030527705.1 Planctomycetia bacterium
CTCACAGCCCCCACCCCCAACCCGCGAAAAAGAAACAGCCAAGAAACAACCCCTCCGAAAAAACAATGTGTTAAAACGCGAGATTTACGGGGGGGGGGGATATATAGGTTTATTCATTTTGAATACCTCAATGAACCTAGGATTCATATTTCTGTAAATATTCTCATTATAATGAGAATAAAAAACTCATAAGATATATTTTACACCACGATTGCAAAATTACATGGAAATTTTGCAAAAAAATGGAAAAAAGTGAAAAAATTTTATTATAAATCCTTATGGAGGTGCTGATTAACTAAATAGCCTCTCCTTTTAGGGGAGGTGGCACCGAAGTGACGGAGGGGTTGGGGGTGACGCTCGTGGGAGAAACCATTTTTTGCAAAAATAGGTTTCCCCCAGACCTGAAAACGGTTAAATTACCGAATCGCATCGGGCGGTTCTTCCACAAGTCGTTTCGCAACGCGTAACGACGGTGAAGCGAAATTTCAGGTTGCCTCGGGGTTAAAAAATTCCCAAAAACCTTTTAATCGCGTTCTACGAACGCTTGCTTTTTAAATATTTATTTATATCTATTTAAATATCAAGAGTTTTTTGAAGGGGGAGTGTGAGGGGGGAACAATTTTGCAAAAATGTTCCCTCCCTCACGAATGTTTATAGGTTCTGTTTCTAAACACGAACGCCGACTTCCACCCTGTCGGGAGGAATCGGCTACCCGTCGCGGGGTGACGCTCGTGGGGAGAAAACATTTTGAAAATTGTTTTCTCCCCAGCCCCCTCTTTCAAAAACTTTTTAATCGCGTTCTATGAACGCTTGCTTTTTTTGTTTTGTATTTTTTGTGTTTCTTTTCAGTCGCACAATCCGGTGAAAATGTAACTCCAGCTCGTCGCGCCGGGGTCAGCGGAACCGAGGACGCGGTCGCCAAGATTACGCGCACGTCCGAATTTCGCCAACATCTGTTCCGTCGCCTTCGCACCCGCCACCGCCGCGTCACGCGCATCGGCAAGAGCCGTCTCCAAGTCTTTTCCCGCTTCCGCCGCCGCCAACAGCGCGTCCACGCCCGGTTTCAGAGCGTCCATCATCGTACGCGCACCGACTTCCGCTTTCGAGAACTTGAACATTCCCTGATAACCAGCTTCCATCAGCTTCGCGATCGCCAGCGTATCGACATTTTCCGCATCCGCCGGAATTCCATTCGCCAGACCCATGAAAAATTGTCCCATGAGCGGTCCAGCAGAACCGCCACCTGCCGACATTGCGCCCATGCCCATCGCTTTGAAGAGCGCGACGAAATCGCCGAAACCTTTTGTGTCCATCGCAGCTTCCGCTTTGTCCACGATACGAACCATCGTCACGCCGTGGTCGCCGTCACCCGTTTTCGCGTCGAGCGCGGTCAAAATTTCCACGTTGTCACGGATTAATTGGAACGATTTGCGAAACCGTTCCACGAAAGATGTTAAATTTGCCATGATATTCTATAATTAAAAAAATAACTGAATATTAAAAGTTTTTTGAAGGGGGAACTTGCTACCCGGAATATCGTGACGTCTGTGGGAGAAACCATTTTTTGCAAAAATAGGTTTCTCCCAGACCCTCTTCCAAAAAAACTCTTGATCGCGTTCTACGAACGCTTGCTTTTCTTGTGTTTTTCTTTTTTTCTTTTTTCTTTTTACCACTTCCAAATCGGCGTGCAGACCGGGTCATTCCACAGGTCGAGGATTTCGTCATCAACCTTCGCCAGCAGGAACTGGAATCCGGCGGTTTCCTGAACCGTCAGAATTTCGCCAGCCTTGCAGACCGCCAGTTCGATTCCACGAGCGTCGAGGAATTTCTTCGCCGCGCGAGCCACGATGAGCATTTCCATGAGCGTCGTCGCACCGGAACCGTTCACGAGAAGGAGAACTTTGTCGCCAGCTGCCGCTTTCACAGCATCAACAAGCGGAATAAGCATTTTTTCGACCGTTTCGTCAGCCGTAAGCATCTTACCACGACCAGTGCCCGCTTCGCCGTGTTGTCCCATACCGATTTCCATTTCGTCGTCGCCCAGCTCGGAGATGACCATGCCGTTCGACGGGTGAGTGGCACCTTTCAGCGCGACAGCGAGGGTAGCCATATTGTCGTTGAACTTGTTAGCAACACGCGCGACTTCCTGAAGATTCCAACCACGTTCCGCAGCAGCACCCGCGATTTTGAAGAGCGGAACACAACCGACCAGACCACGACGGTCTTCAATCGGAGCATCAGCACCCGGCGCGATATCTTCGTGCGTGTTGATGTTCACGATATTTTCCAGACCGAAATCGGCAGCCATCTGCTGCGCCATGTCGCTAGAAAGAACGTCGCCCGCATGATTGAGCGTTACGAGAAGCGTGCCAGCCGGACGGTTGAGCATCTTCATCGCTTCCAGAACTTCCATCGGACCCGGAGCGGCGAAAATGTCACCAACGACACTGATATCAAGCATCCCTTTTCCCACGAAACCGGAGAGGGCAGGTTCATGGCCAGCGCCACCGAGCGTCATAATTGCGACTTTATCTTCGGATTTTTTCTCTTTTCGGCAAACCAGTTTACGTTCTTCTAAATCGCCGGCTTCGAGAGAAATGATGTCGCCATCAGTCACTTCCAGACCTTCGAGTAATTCAGCGGTAAGATTGGCCGGATTGTTGATGAATTTCTTCATGACCATAATTAATACTCCGTGAGGGGAAAATTGTCCGTATTCTTAAAATGTAGGTTTTTTACCTTGTTCCATCTAACTCAAAATGGAACGATTCTATTAAAATACCACAATTTTCTCAATTATTCAAGAGGGGGGGGAGGGTCTGACTCCATTTTTTGAAATTTTTTCTGAAAAGTTTACGACTTTAACGGGAAAATCGACAACTTTCCCCCCAAAACTATTGACGAAAGGAGTGAAAATGATATAATTATCAGTAATTTGAGATACACTCCGTGTATTTTTTCCGAAATCCATCCAAAAAACTTCTGGAAACCTACAGAAATGAGAAAATTTATGAAAAAATTCCTCACACCCACCATTTTTGTACTCACACTTTTTTTTATAGCGTTTTCGTCGCAGATTCTTGCGGCTGAAGAGATGTGGGAAATTCCGAAACTCGACAGTCCGAACTGGAAAAAAGCTGCCGTTTTTACAGACTTTTTCTTCCCGTGGCTCGACGAACCCGCTCCAGAAACGACGTTAAAAATGTTCCATGACGGTAAAACACTCTTTTTCTGCTATGAAATCGTGGACACGGACGTCGTTCTTGCGGATTCCGACGAAAAAATGTCCGTCATCAGCAATGATCGCGCCGAAATTTTCCTCGCCACACCCGACCTGAAAGACTGGTATTACGGTTTCGAAATGGCACCAAACGGTGTGATGCTCGATTATCGGATGAAATATTACCGTCAGAGTGATTACGGCTGGAGTGGCGATTTCGTGAAGTTTACCGGTCAGCTCACTCCGTCGGGTTACACCATTTCCGGCACGATTGACTTGGAAACGTTACGCACGCGGAACATTCTCCAGCCAGACGGTACATTTTGCGCCGGTTTTTTCCGTGCGGAATTTAGTCATCTGCCGGACGGAAAGATTCGGGAAGAGTGGATCAGCTGGAAACATTCCGGGACGAAAGAGGCGGATTTTCACGTGCCGGGAGCGTTCGGGAAGGTAAAACTGAAGTAAAAACAGAAAATAAAATAAAAGAAAAAGAAAAAAAGCAAGCGTTCGTAGAACGCGATCAAGAGTTTTTTGAACTTTTTAATACCGACGTTGTGTGTAATCCCGCTTCACCGTCGTTACGCGTTGCGAAACGACTAACGGAAGAACCGCCTAACGCGATATGATTATTTAACCGTTTTAGGGTCTGGGAGGAAAACAATTTTGCAAAAATGTTTTCCTCCCACGGGCATCACGACATGAAGGGTAGCCGATTCATCCCGACAGGGTGGAATTCGGCGGTGGTGTTTAGCCTAAAAATTACTCAACTCCGTTACCATAACATTATACATAACATTATAATAGTGACTGCGTCACAGATTTTTTTATTTTCATTTTTATGCCACGAATACGAAAACGAAAATACGGTCCCGGCATCCTTCCGCCACAGGAACGAAAACCGTACAGGGACGTAAGCCGATTCTGGAAGGAGCTTTTCGGCGCGAAATGCTTTAAAGCATGCGTCGACGGAGGTTTTACCTGTCCCAATCGCGACGGAACCTGCGGCACGGGCGGATGTGTCTTCTGCGGAGAACGCGGAGCCGGCGAGTTCATCACGGAAATCGGTATCCAGAACCAGATTGCGTCCGCCATGGAAAAAGCGCGCGCGAAACACCGTGCGGAAAAGTTTCTGATTTATTTTCAAAATTTCACTAACACGTACGCGCCGATCGACGTTCTGCGAGCGAAATACGACAGTGCGTTGGCTGCCGGAGAATCTGTCGGGAAAACTGTGAGAGAAACTGCCGGGAAAACTACGGGAG
>JAUNAI010000316.1 GCA_030527705.1 Planctomycetia bacterium
ATTCTGGAGGTTCATGAGTTTCTGGAAAAGTCCGGAAACGGGAAAGGTTTTGTGTCAGGTTCAGAAACCGGCTCAGCGTCAGATTCCATCACGAAAATAGGCGTAACAGTGGGTGGTTTTACAGCTGCACAACTCGGAATTCATGCAGGAACAGGAAAATCCGGAAATGCGGGACGGACGCCAACGGGAGTGGATCGGTCTTTACAGCGTTTTTCCGGAACATTTACAGCTCCGTTTTATACTGCCATGAAACATCTCTGTACACAACAGGGAATGACGCTTGAGGCAGACACCGACGCACTGGTGGACGCTGGAATAAATCTGGAAAAAAACATCACAGTAACATTTCAAGAAGCGACCGTGGAAGAGCTTTTTCAGCAGGTCGCGGAAGCTGGCGGGTGCGTGGCAGATGTACGCGGAAACCGTGTGATTCTGCGACTAGCGGAATAGTTTCTCGAGCCTGTAATGGAGCGAAAAAACGAAATTGAACCCATAAGGAGCCGACTGAAAGGAGCATAATTAAGGAATGGTAGAATCATCACTGATTCAGAATTTCGGAGCGTTTCTGTCTGTGAACAGTCTATAAACAGTCCGTAATTCCCCCTCACCTGAATCCTAAACATTCCGTTCCGTCCATTACGGGTTCTAAATTTAATCGGCGATTCCATTACCTCCCCTTGAAATAAATCGGTTTTTATGTTATGATGTAGAATCATAACATCCGTCGGTAAACGCTGATTAATGGGAGGTGGCGTGCGAGAGCGTTACGGAAGTATAACTTATTCAGCATTTACATTAGAATATTAAAAAAACTGGAAATTTTGAAATTTAGGAAATTGGTAAAATTTCACCAAGAGGTCCATTATGCCCGCGAATTTAACGCCCGTTTACTTGAAAGCGGAACACGCTTACCGTCAGGCTCAGACACTCGATGAAGAGTTGCGCTGTCTTCAGATTATGTTGCAGGAAATCCCGAAACATAAAGGGACGGACCATCTTCAGGCGTCACTGAAGGCGAAAATTTCCAAGACTAAAAAGGATTTAGAGGCAGAAAAAGCGAGTGGGAAAAAATCCGGTGGGCTGAGTGTGCGTATTCCGCGTCAGGGAGCTGGAACGGTCGTGATTCTAGGTGGGACGAACGCTGGAAAAAGTCAGCTTCTCGCCAGCATGACACGTGCCACGCCGAAAATTGCGCCACATCCGTACACCACACAGCTTCCGCAACCAGGAATGATGCCGTGGGAGGATGTGCTGGTTCAGATGATTGACACGCCGCCGATTACGCCCGATTTTCTGGAACCGAGCACGTACGGATTCATTCGTGGCGCGGATTTAGCGCTTCTCATGCTGGATTTAGGGGACGATGATGGCGTAGAGAACTGTATGGCAGTTATGGAACGTCTGAATGCAACACGGACGCGCTTGGGAAAAGAATCATGTCTCGACGAGGATGACATCGGCCTCTCGTACACGAAAACTTTTCTCGTTCCGAATAAAATCGACGCTCCCGGCGCGATGGACCGACTGGATATTTTTCATGAGTTGGCCGATTTCGAGTTCGAGGAGTTCCCGATTAGCGCGACGGAAATGACTGGCGTGGAAGATTTACGGAATGCGATTTACCACGCGATGAATGTAGTTCGTGTCTACACGAAACTCCCCACATCGAAAACGGCCGACATGGACCGACCGTTTACCCTCCCGGAAGGGAGCACCTTACTGGACCTTGCAGGGCTGGTACATAAAGATTATCTTGAAAAACTGAAATTCGCGCGAATCTGGGGGGCTGCCGTCCATGATGGTACGCCAATGAAGGGCGATTATGTCCTGAATGATAAGGATATCGTCGAATTGCACTGTTAATCATAAGTTACACAGTTAATCATAAGTAAACTCCCATGTTATTCTGATTAATCCAGATTCTTCCTGACAAGAATAAAGGAGGAGCGGAACGTTCTAGAATGAGGGAGGTGGAGACTTACTTCAGGGAAGGGGACATTCTTGTCCCCTACATTTTCTTCATTTCGGAGGACAGGAATCCCCCCTCCCCTGCATGCTCCCACCTTTCCTAATTACGCTCCTCCCACCTTTCCCTAATTACACTCATCCCGGACATTCCATTACGGACTCCATGATATACGTTGCACAAGAATTATAAAATCTCCAGTTATTCAGCGTTTTTTAACGTTTCTTTAACTGTTTTAAACAGAGTGCTTCCGTCTTTTCCTTATAATCTTTATCCAGTGGGTAACAGCCGGAAACCATTCCATTCCGTGGCGCAGTCGTGCAGTCGCTGAATGTCCGACAGATTCGGCAACGGTCCAGCGGACGCCCGGCGAGCGAGTCGGAAATGATGTCACCATAAGTCAGCACCATCCGCCCGATTCCTACGCTGTCAATCCACCCATTTCGGACGGCAGCTTGCGCGACTTGCGGAAGATATTCCTGAAAATACGTGTACGCGGACCCAATCATCGGCAAGTTCGGAAACCGTTTTTTCAATTCACGTGCATTCACCATCTGGCGCACGCAACCGAAAAGCGGGTCTTCCGGTGGGTCGATTCGCGGAGGTATTTTCATCGTTCCGTCTGGCTGTAAAACCGCTTCGACCGCCGGTGTGAAAGACGGACGCTGTGCGTAAACGCTGTAATACGGCGACGCGGCAGTCACGTTCAGCAGGTCAATTCCGATTTCCTCCGCCATAATCCGCACGATTTCATAATCCTCATCATTCAGGCAATTCTGAATCGTTCCGAACTGCGCGCGTGTCGGTTCCCCCGGAACGGCATCAAAAATAGAAAGTCGCACACCAACGAGAAGTCCGGGGCACTCGGTCCGAATTGCGTCGGTCACTTCCCACAAAAAACGGAGGCGATTTTCGAGGCTCCCACCGTAGGGACCTGGACGATTCACCGCATGAAGAAGCTCGTGGAGTAAATACCCGTGGCAGTGTTTCACGTCGACGAAATGGAAACCGGCTTTCCACGCGCACCTCGCCACTTTCACGTAATTATCGCGAATTTTTTGGAGGTCCGCGTCCGTCACGACATAAGAATCATCCACAGGGTCGATTTTCACCCGTGCGTCGAGCATGGGGTGATGATACGCAATTCTCGGCGTATTTCGGTCCGCCCACGGCTTACTGAATCGCCCGGAATGCGTCAACTGAAGTCCGACGAGGAAGGTTTCATCAGGATTTTTCCCTTCTTTCACCAATCGCTTACGGTGCGCGGTGGTGACAGTATCAAAAAGCTGATGATACATCACGTCGGCGTGCGCGTCGTTATGACAGAGCTGACGCGGATTGGAGCGTCCGTCCTCCTGAACTGCGCAGGCTTCACCACCCCAGATAATGGACGCGCCACTGTCGCCAAATTTTTTCCAGCGATTCAGAAGTAACTCGGAGGGCGTGCCATCATCATTCGCGTCCCAACCTTCCATCGCCTGAATACTCCAGCGATTCGGGAGCGTGTACGGACCAACTTTCAGAGGTTGCGCCATCGGCGAGCCTTCAGATTCCGCAAGAATCCATTCATCGACCGGTAAATCCAGTCCCAGCGTCTCTAAATACTGTAAAAATTCCTCACGTGTACGGAGGGAGCCAATTCGGCGGTAGGCTGATTTTTCCATTTTTTTGACTATTTTTCTCTAATTTTTTGAGGGTAACATTAAACAAAAATACTCTTGATTTCCCTATTATAACCGATTTCCCTAAAAATTACACGGGGGGGAACTGGCGTTTCGTGGAAAAATTTTTATAATTTTCCTCTTGCGTCAATTTCGAGAATTCGTTATGATAGATTTTAGAAAAATGAAAGTGAGTTTTTCGACGATCACAGGGAAGCAATTCGGAATAATGGCATGAGTTGTGGGGATTTTTCCTGAGTCGGAATAGTTATAAAAATTGCCAGAATGAGGATATATGATGAGTAACTCGAATGCGGAACTACTGCGTGTTCAACTGCGCTGGATGACGGAAAAAGACCTGGATCGTGTCTACGCGCTGGAACAGAAATGCAGCGAAAATCCGTGGGGACCGATGGAATTTGCCGATGTGCTGATGCACTCGAACTGCGTGGGAATGGTTGTCGAATATAAACAGCAGATTATCGGTTATCTGATTTATGAAACGTATGATAACTCACTTGCTATCACGAATATCGCGGTTTTACCGGAATTTCGCCGAAAAGGCGTTGCCTCTCAGATGGTTGCGCGTCTTGCGTGTCGTCTGACGTGTGGTGCTCGGAATCGGATGACGCTTGAAGTCCGTGAATCGAATCTTTCCGCACAACTCTTTTTCCGGTCTCTCGGATTTAAAGCGGTCCACATTCGCCGTGCGTCGGAAGAAAACGGAAATGAAGATATTTACTGTATGCAGTATCAGCACCGTTCACGCGTTTTACCAACGGCGTTAGTACTGAATTAGGGAGTATTTATATAAGATTAATAGT
>JAUNAI010000317.1 GCA_030527705.1 Planctomycetia bacterium
GAATTATAACCGGAGGAATGATATCCGGAATGACTTGGCGAGTAGGGAGAAATTCCTTTCGGCCACGGAATCTCCTGTGACGTACCATGGTCTTTCTTGAGGTAACCACGCAGACCGAGCAGTTCCGGGTGTTGCGCAAGTTTCTCGGTCATCACCTGAACGTTAAAGAGAATCGGATCCAGTTTCCGCGGAAGCTCATTCACCTGTACCATCGTCGACTGAAGACGGTCGAACATCGCACGGTCACTCATAAGAAGACCCAGGGTGGAGTCCTGCCGATTCAGGGTTTCCGTGAAAGTATCCATGTTACGGAGAATGTTGGAAACGTTCGCGATCCACATCTGACTAAGTTTCTCATCCGTGAAAGGTTTCGTAATTTTCTCCAGATTAACCAGCGTCGCATTCATGGCAGTTAACGCGTTATCCACGTTGTTGAGCGTTCCCTCAATTCGACCATTAACGGTATTAATCGTCGTGTTCGTGTTACTGATCGTGTCCTGCATTTTAACCAGCATGGAATCCACCTTATCCAGCGTGCCGGGCATCTTTTCTGAGGCTTCCCGAAGATTCGCAACAGAAGTCTGCAAGTTGGTACAGAATTCGTCGTCAAGGATAACCGAAAAACTCTGAACAATCTTCGCGGAATTCGCAGTAATGTTCCGTGCGTTCCCCATAATGTCTTTCACATTTTCACGGTTCTCACCGAGCATCTCATTCGTCGTAATAGCGAGCGTCGCCAGTTGCGCGGACGCAGAAGTTACATCATCAATTGCGCCGGAAAGTTTCTCCTGCATCTGAGCCACCATAACGGCCGCATTCAGGGATGTTCGCCCCTGAATTACCTCGCCGGGTTTAATCGGTGAGCGATCGACTTCCTTTCCAGATTCAGCCGGCAGTGAAATCATACGCAGAGACGCATCCCCCAGTAATGAGGACGTAAGATGACACTCCTGGTCATGATACAGTTTATGGTCATTATAAATTCGAGCCGTCACAAGAACGCCATTATTCTCCGTCAGTTCCACTTTTCCGACACGACCAATCAGAATACCACTCTGATAAATCGGCGTGTTTTCCACGACATTCGGTGCGTCGACAAGCTGAATTTTTATCTCGTAACTCGACATGGCGAACTTTTCCCGTGAGCCAAGAAAGCTCAGGAAGATGATGATAATCACGATGCTGAGTACGACTGCGGCACCCAACCGTAATTTCATAGTCCGTTCATTCATGACGTTTCTCCTTTATATTTACACTGCATCCCACATAAAGTATACCAATTCCACTTGAAATTTCAGGGAAGGAAGCTCCTTCCTGTAGTCATTTTCGCAACGCGAAATGACGGTAAAACGGAATTTTATAATACGTCGGGTATAAAACTTGTAGAAGGCAGATTTTCTTTTTCATTTCACTCACCCACCGATTTCGCGCAGGCGCGAGGTTCCGTCTCCGAAAACGAAATCGCGTATCCGAGATTCTGGACTTTTCTCGATTTCACGGGCTGGACCGTCGAAAAGAATCTGCGGTTCTTTCGGTTTCAGTCTCGCAGTCGGGTATAACATAATCACCCGGTCAGCGACGTTTCGGACCGTCGTCATATCGTGTGTCACGATGATACTTGTAATTCCATACGTTTTCGCCATGTGCGCCATCAGTCGGTTAATCACATCCGTCATAATCGGGTCCAGCCCCGTCGTTGGCTCGTCGTAAAGGACGATTTTCGGGTGTAACACCAACGCACGCGCGATTCCGACACGTTTCCGCATCCCACCGGAAAGTTCCGCAGGACGTTTCGGAAGAACATTCGTGGAAAGGCCAACTTCATCGAGTAATTTCATAATAGTCGTCATCATTTCTTGCCGTGACTGCTGCGTGTGCTGAACCATCGGGAAAAGAAGATTTTCCTCAATCGTCATACTGTCGAAAAGCGCAGCCATCTGAAAAACGAAACCGTAGTGCATACGAATCGCTGCAAGTTCCGCTTCATTCATACTCGTGATTTCCAGTCCGTCGAACTGGATACTGCCAGCGGTCGGAGGAATCAGTCCGATGAGGTTCTTCAGGAGGACGGTTTTTCCGCAACCACTCTCACCGATGACCGCAAGCGTCTCTCCGGCAGCAACCTGAAACGAAATATTCCGTAAAACGTTCTGCAGGCCGAATGTGACCGTCAAATTGTCAACGCGGAGTAAACTCATGACCGCGAAACCCTTTCTCACAACTGTCTCGGCATCGGTGTGAATAATACATCGCTGAGCGCCTCAAAAATCGTCCCCAGCGCGAGATCTAACAGTAAGATGAACACGAATGAAAACACGAACGCCTCCGTCGCTGCGCGTCCGACGCCCTGAGCGCCTGCCCGACTGTTAAACCCACGGTGACAGCCGATTAAACCAATCGTCGCACCGAAGAAGAGACTCTTAAACACGCCGATAAATACATCGACTTCACCCACGATTTTATTCGAGTTGGCCAAGTAAAAATGCCAGTCGATATTATAAATACACACGGAAAAATAGGCGCCGCCGATAATGCCCATGAAGTCCGCGAAAATCGTTAAAATGGGAATTAAAAGGACACAGCCGAGGAAACGTGGAACGACGAGATAATGAATCGGATTCACTCCCATACTTCCTAGCGCGTCAATCTGTTCCGTGACACGCATCGTTCCGAGTTCTGCCGCCATACTGCTCCCGATTCGGCCAGCAAGCATGGTTGCCGCGAGAACCGGTCCCAATTCACGAACGAGCGAGAGGTTAATTAGCGCCCCCATCCGCGTCTCGAGGTAAAATCCTTTCAGCTGATTATAACTCTGAACCGCGAGTACCATTCCGATAAACGTCCCCGTCAGCGCGATGACCGGGAGGCTCATAATTCCGATTTCATACATACATGGTAAGAGCGTTCCACGTCGCACTCCACGGAGTAACCAGCGGAACACATTAATCGCGAATAATGCGAAATCGCCGATGTTAAACAGGATATTAGAAACCCACTCACCAACGCGAATCAGGTTCCGTACCAGCCATGTCTCATTTTCTTCCGAAACAGAAACTTCTTGCGGTCCGATAACTTCTTCTGAAACAGCTCTATCACCCGTCAAAGTTCTCTCTAACGCCTTTTTCGCTCTTCCTTCCGAAGTTACTTCTGAAGAAACTTCCGTTCCTTCTTTTACAGTTTCCGTCTGTTTTTTCGCGATTTCCGCAAGACGAAGCGCATCCGCCTCCTCTTCCGCTTTCTTCTGCGCTAATTCCGCAAGACGACGAGCTTCCGCCTCTTCCTCCTCCTTCTTCTGCGCGACTTTCACTCCTTGCTCAGCACGCTGACGCGCCAAAATCTCTTGACGTTTTCGTTCTGCCTCTGCAAGTCTCTGTGCCTTAGCGTCTTCTTCCGCCTTCTTCTGAGCTAACTCCGCCCGGCGTCTCCAATCCGCTTCTTCGACGAGTTTCCGCTGAGCTTCCTGCTGCTGTGCGATTATCTCCGCCGCCGTCGGTCTCTTTCCTGTAATGGATTCTGTACCCAATTCCGATTCTGAAATGCCGACGACTGGAACGTCCGTTGGAATCGCTTCCGACTCCAGAAACACAGATGAAACCACTTCCGGAGGAACGATTTTCGCTGACTGTACCGCCTTCTCCTCCTCAGATACTTTCGTCTCTGCGCTTTCCTCAGTCCGTTTTTCCGTTATCTTCTCCAGTGGCGTGCGTGTCTCAATTTCTCCACGTTGTGTCGGTGGAGAAGTTAAGTCGAAACAAGAGTCCCACGCAGACAAGTCCGCCCCAATATCCAGTCGGCTCGGCCCACGCGTCGGTTTCGGCTGCGAGATGAAAATCCGTCCCGCAGGCCGTAATGTTTCCGTTTTTTCTGACTTTTCTTTTCCTTCTGGTTTTTCTGTTTTTTCCGATTCCGACGACTTTACCACTTCTTCTGGTTTTCCAGAATTTTCCGCTTCTGTCACCTTTTTCGGCATCTCCATACGTTCCTCTCCCGACTCCGCATGTGGAGCGGATTTTAGTGGCTCACCTTCCGGAAGCCGGTTTTTTTCAGAGGAAAACTCGGACATGAAAAATGATTATCCTTAATGGTTTTAAAACTCAAAAAATACGCACTCGTTATCAGTATCGGTTAAAACACCTGAAACGCTTGAGTAAAATATAACGATTATACCCATTCTGACGAAAATTTCCCTAAAATTAAAAGATGGAGCATTCTGATTTTCTCCCTTTTAACGGAACAGAGAATGAAAATTTAACAAAAAAACGTGAAAATCCTTTCCGGCCTATTGACAAAATAAAAAAATAGGAGTATTTTATCTAGTAAGGGTTGACTCGTCGTGTTATTATTTTATGCTGACTCGGATAGCAAAATGGGAATCTCTCCCAGTTGGGACCTCAGAAGACGCTCTCATCAGCCATCCTCGTCCATTAAAATAACCGTCAAAATAACCGT
>JAUNAI010000318.1:0-311 GCA_030527705.1 Planctomycetia bacterium
GCATTTTCTGCATTTCTCGCTGCTTCCGCGTTTATTTTCTCCACTTCCTCCGCACGCGCAGCGAATTCCGCTTCCGTCTCCGCGAGGTTCTCGAAATTAAAGAGAATCGGCGGGTAATTCGGGTCCACAACGGAAATCATACCTGCCACAAGCCACGCATCATCTTCAAAACGGAAAACCCACGCAATATTTTCTTCAATGATTCCCGTTTCTGTCTTGATTTTCCAGATCGTTCCGACGCGGGCACCAACGATATTCCCCTCAGGTACGGCATTTCCAGCGTTTTCTGCCGTTTCATTAGCTCCGACGTT
>JAUNAI010000318.1:321-4441 GCA_030527705.1 Planctomycetia bacterium
GTTTTCCACGTGTTCCACGTTTTCTCCCTCACTCATGTCGTCCGTCAGATACTGTACGTTTCCGAGCGCGACGTCTGAATTCTTCAGGAATTCTGGACACGGAAACTTTTCCCCCTGACGAGCCGACATTTCACGGTAAGCGTCCTGCGTTAACATTCCCATTACAGCTGGCGTGTTATCCATCTGTAACGCGCGAATGAAGAAATACGTCATCTGAATCGGTGCTTCCGCCTTTTCCAACTCCGGATTTTCTTTCAGAACTTTCTGAATATGCGCATTTACAGCCGTGTCCAACTCCGCCGGTTTTCTGACACTTCCGGTAGCCGTCAGATTCTGTGCCGAATTTTCAGCGGAAACCGTCTCTGGCGCAGTCGTAGTGACTTCCGCATTCTCCGCCGCTTTCGGCACGTTATCCCCTCCTTTTTCTCCGCTACACCCCACGCAGAGGCTCAGGCACAGCGACATCGGTAAAACAGCATTCATACAAAAACGGAAATATTTCACGGAAAACTCCTTTTCTCTTCTATCTCATTTTATTTTTATTGAAAACATAAAATTTCTGAGAATCAATTTTCCAGAAAATTTTCATTTTTGTCAAGAGCATTTTCTAAAATTTTTAATAATATACTGATTCCACTTCAAAATTAGGAAAGGACGGTCCTTTCGGTAGTTATTTCTGCAACGCGAAATGACGGTAAAGTGAAATTTTATAGTACGTCGGGGATAAAAGAGCCTTCCCAAAAAGAGGAGGCTCGAAATTCATTATTCATCAATTATCAATTATCAATTAGCGTCGCCATCGTGCGGTAAGCGAAATAAATGGCAGCGACAACACCAGCGACGATGCCGAAGAAAATCCAGAAGACCATCGTGTAAAACGACAGACCCGTATGGAAAAACATATATTTAAACATCGCCATCAGCACCAGTAACGACACGCCGAGAACCGCTCCACCCATGAGTCCGCCAAAAGTGAAAATCGCGTAGTTTTTCCCCTTCTGGAACAGGTACGGGTCACGGTACCACGGACCGTCGAAATCATATTTCGTATCACGTGGCGTGTTTTTCCAGTCCATCATGTCCTGCCATGTAATCTTTTTCTCTTCCGGCATTTCCTCACGTTTCCGAATAACCGCCATCCGCTCTTCCAGAAGCGTTTCTTCATCCTGTGCGGACGCAGTCTGCGCCTTCGGCACGTCCTGTATCACGAAATATTCATCATCTGAAGCCGATTTAGAAGTCATTTCCGACTCAATTCCACTTCCAGTTTCCGTTTTAGATTCAGTTTCCGTTTCAGTTTCCGTTTCCGTTTCCAGAATAGGAGTCGAGACAGGAGAGGAAATCGAAGCTGCCGGAGCCGATGCAGAAAGTGGAATCTCTATCGGCGCAAGACAGTCCTGATACTCACACCCCTCCGTGCCACAACCGTCGTTATCGATCCAGCAATCATGATGATATTCTTTCCCACATGCAGGACAGAAAATTCCGACTTCATGCGGATAAATATCCTTCTCGCAGAAAACGCAGACACCGGTAATCTGCGCGTTATTTCCGATTAACTCAGCCGCACAGTTCGGGCAATTCATCCCATTTATCGGGTTTTCCACTTCCGCGACCCAGCCACAATGGGCACATTTTAGTTTTTTCATGGAATTCTCCTTTATTTATACTAATTCCACTTTAAAATTCAGGGAAAGGTGACCTCCCGCCAATCGTCTCCGCAACGGAAAACAACGAAAAAGCGAAATTTTATAGTACGTTGGAAATAAGACTCTTTTTCATTTTCATTATAGTCCGATTTTATAAATACGCAAGTATTTTCCCGGCAGTTTCCTAGAAAAAACGGAAATATTTTTTCTGGTTTTAAATCGCTACGTAATCAGTTTAAATAAACACGTATTTTGTTTTATAAAAGCAGACGTAAATGGAATTGACGCATTTTAAATATATTTTGTCCAAATATTCTATTTTAATTACCAAAACGGAAAAATTTTCCGTCTTTTTATAAAAAAATATCCAATTATTCACCTTTCCGTACTGTTTTATTTTTTAAAATATGTTATAATAGAGTGTATATGGAAATTTCTTGTTGATATGTAAAGACTTTTTTTATTCCGACACACTTTAAAATTTCGCCTCATCGTTGTTTCGATTTCCGGAACGACAGTCGGCAGTACCGTCCAATCATGAAATTTTAAGTGAAGTCCGTAGAGGTGGTGTGATGAGTGAGAATAATGAACGTGCGTATCCGGTGCCGAGCATCCGTCGGCTACCGCTGTATCTTTCTTTTTTACGACAACTGCGTGATGAAAAAGTTGAAGTCGTTTCCAGCACGCGCATCGCGGAAGAACTCAGATTGACGGGGATTCAGGTCCGAAAAGATTTAGCGATGACCGGAATTGTGGGACGACCGAAAATTGGTCACTCGATAAATGAGTTGATTGGCCATATTGAGTGTTTTCTTGGCTGGAATGAGCCAAGATTAACCTTCCTAGTCGGAGTCGGACACTTGGGGACTGCTCTGTTGGGATATAAAGGGTTCGAGCAGGAAAATCTGAATATCGTGGCGTCTTTCGACAATTCGCCGGAAAAAATTGGAACAACGATTCTGGGGCGACCGACGTATGACCTTAAGGATTTCGCGAAAAAAGCACAAGAAATGAATGTTAAATGTGCGATTCTTGCTGTCCCTGCCATGTATGCTCAAGAAACGGCTAACATGATGATTGAGGCTGGAATTCAGGGCATCTGGAATTTCGCCCCGGTACAGCTTTTTGTGCCAGAAGACGTCGTTGTGGAAAATGTTTTCCTCTCGTCAAGTCTGGCTGCCTTGTCGCAGAGGATGGCGTTTCAGGCAAGAAAAAACGAAATTTAAAACCAAAAAACATGGCGAAAAAACGGGTCTTATTTCTCGCACACAGTGCGTTTCGCGGAGGGGCGGAGTTCTGCCTTGATACCACGTTACGATTCCTAAATCGTGATGAAATTGAGCCATTCGCCATATTTCCGACAGATGGGCCGATGGCGGAATCCGCACGAAAAATGGGAATTCCGGTCGAAATCGTCCCGTTTTCATGGTGGATGCTCTATGAACCATCGTGGTGGGAGTGGAAAAATCGGCTACGGATTCCCTTCCGTGTCCGTTATCTGAAAAAGTTTATCCAGAAACACGGAATTTCGGCACTCTACACGAATACGGTCTGTCTTTTTGAGGGAGTTCTCGCGGCACGTGCACTCGGAATTCCCCATATTACACACATTCATGAAGTTCTAGAAGACCGTTTTATGCAGCCACGATGGTTTTCGTTGCCGAAAATCGTTCAGTTTTATTATGAAAACAGTGTTCGAGTCGTTTTCGAGTCGGATTCTTCCCGGAAAGTGGCGGAAAAAATTCTCTGTGACGCGAAACTTGCGGAACTGGAAACCTATCTCCAGAAGTCCGCTGTCGTGTCGAATTCCTCACGGCTGACGCTCGCAGACGCGGAGAATTTTACGCAGAAAGAGGCGGAAACTACGTGGAAACTGTGGAAAAATTTCGGTGTCGATTCTGAAAAATGGACGGTTCTGTGGCTCGGTCGGTTTTCGGAACGCAAGAATCCCGAAATGCTTCTGCGCGCAGTCGAAAAACTACCGGAAACGGTGAGGAACGCGCTTCAGGTTCTTTTCGTCGGTGCCGGACCGCTGGAAGAGACGCTCCATACACAGATTACGACGTGGAAACTGGAAAATTCCTGTCGGATTTTACCCTTTCAGGAGGACATTCGTCCACTTCTGCGACTGGCGAAAACGCTCGTTTTAACCTCTTATGAAGAGTCTTTCGGGCTGGTTCTCGTTGAGGCGGGCATGTTCGCGCTTCCCATTCTGGCGGTTCGCTCTCAGGGACCAAGCGAGATTATCCAGGAAGGGAAAAATGGTTTCCTCACCGACGTAGACGACACTCAGACGCTAGCGGATCGGCTGGAAATACTTTTCTCCGACCCTATTCTATCCACAGAAATGGGCCGACTGAATCGTGAACGCGTTTTGGAATTTTATGACCCGATACGGAATACGGAGAAATTGGCGTCTTTCTTTTAAAGATGACTTCTTCCTTTTAAAGTCCTGTACCATCAGGTAAAAA
>JAUNAI010000031.1 GCA_030527705.1 Planctomycetia bacterium
GGATTTCTTTCCGCTAACATGTGACTATCGTGAACGTGTTGCTGCTGCAGGAAAATTCCCCGGGGGATTCGTGAAACGCGAAGGTCGCCCTAATTTGAAAGAAACATTAACTGCCCGCCTGATTGACCGTCCGATTCGCCCGTTATTCCCGGATTGGTTCAAAGATGAAGTTCAAGTTTGCGCCACGGTTCTTTCTAGTGACCGTCAGCATGATGGTGACATGCTTGCGATGAATGGTGCTAGTGTTGCTCTTTCGATTTCTCCGTTGCCGTTTCTTGGTCCGATTGCTTCTGTTCGTCTTGCGTGTGTTGATGGTCGCTTGATTCCGTTCCCGTCGCAGGATGATTTGTCGATGAGCGATCTGGACCTTGTGGTTTCTGGTAATGAAGAATCAATTCTGATGATTGAAGGTTTCGCGGATGAAATGCCGGAAGAATTGATGGCGCAGGCGATTGAGGCGGCACATGATTGCATTCGAGAAATCGTAGCGTTGCAACGTGAATTCATTGAAAAAGTGAATCCAGTTAAAAAAGAGTACGCGCCGGTTGAAGATGACGGTCTGTTTGACGTCGTGAAAGAGAAATATTATGACGCGTATTATGAAGCGAAACACACCGTTGGTAAGCTGGAACGTGCAGAGAAAGTGAATGAGCTGAAGGCCCAGATTACGGCAGAAATGATTCCGGATTCGGAAGCAGAAGGTGCGATTTTAGTGTCTCGGTTGAATTCTGTGATGGAACAGCTGGAGAAGAAAGTGGTTCGGGATCAGATTCTGAGTGGTTGCCGGCCGGATGGTCGTGGACTGAAGGAAATCCGTCCGTTGAAGTGTCTGGCGGGCGTTTTGCCACGAGTTCATGGGTCAGCAGTCTTCCAGCGTGGTGAAACGCAGGCGTTGATTACGGTCACGCTTGGTACGACGCGCGATGAACAGCGTGTTGACGGTCTGTTCGAGGAATACAGCAAGAAGTTTATGTTGGATTATAATTTCCCGTCCTACTCAGTAGGTGAGTGCCGTCCGATTCGTAGTCCGGGACGTCGTGAATTGGGGCATGGTGCGTTGGCGGAACGGAGCGTGAATCCAGTGATTCCGAGTTCAGCTGACTTCCCGTACACCATTCGTATTATCTCGGATATTCTCGAGTCAAACGGTTCCAGCTCGATGGCGTCTGTCTGTGGTGCGACGCTTGGGCTGATGGACGCGGGTGTTCCGATTACGAATCCGGTGGCGGGTATTTCTGTTGGTCTTGTGAAGGAAAGTAATGAAAAATGGACTCTGTTGACCGACATTATCGGTGACGAAGACCATTATGGCGATATGGATTTCAAAATTGCCGGCACGCAAAATGGTATTACTGGTATTCAGCTTGACCTGAAAATTGATGGAATCACGAACGAGATGATTCGTGCGACGATGGCACAGAGCCGTGAGGCACGTATTCAGATTCTGCGTACGATGTTGCGCTCGATTCCGCGTCCGCGTACGGAAATTTCGGAATGGGCACCACGTCTGTTACGTACGAAGATTAATCCGGATAAAATCGGTCTCTTGATTGGTCCTGGTGGTAAAACGATTCGTGCGATTCAGGAATCGACTGGTGCGGTTATCGATATTGAAGAAGACGGAACGGTCATCATTTCCAGCTCCAACTTGGATAGTGCTCAGGATGCGCTGAATCAGGTCGATGCACTGACGGCAACGGTGGAAATCGGTCGTGTTTATCGTGGTCGGGTTACGAGCATTAAGGATTTCGGCGCATTTATCGAAATTCTGCCGGGTCGTGACGGTTTATGCCATATCAGTGAGCTTTCCAGCGGTTACGTGCAGCGCGTTTCGGACGTTTGCGCTGTTGGTGACGTGATGGATGTGAAAGTGATTGATATCGACGAACAGGATCGCGTGAAGTTGAGCCATAAAGCGGTGATGATTGAACGTGGCGAAATTGAAGAAGAAGAGTAATTTTCGGATTCATAGATAGAGGGAAACGTCTGTGAGAAATTGCAGACGTTTTCTTTTATGAATGGGTGTGATTGGTATAATTTATCTATCTTCAAGGAACTTTTCGGTAAGGAGTTGGGAATGCAGGAAAATGCAAGTGATAAATCCCGGCAACGTCTAATTGATGAATATACGGAAATTGCGCGTCTTGCCGGCTCGTTGGCACACGAAATTAAAAGTCCACTTTCGACGATTCGGTTGACGATGGAGGTTCTGACGGAAGATTTAGAGCATCCAGAAACGGAACGGGAACGTCGGACATTAAATATGGCGAAAACGGTTGTTTCGCAGTGTCTGAGACTTGAAAATATATTGAATCAGTTCCTGATGTTCGCGAAAGCACCTGCAGTGAAGCCGGTGACATCGGATTTGAATGTGGAAGTGCGTTCCATTTTGGATTTTTATCGCGAAAAAGCAAAATTGAAGAATATTGAGATTCTGACGTTTCTCTCGCCGGAATTGCCACCGGTGATGCTCGATAAAAACGCTTTCGGATGCGTGTTGTGGAACCTGATTAATAACGCGGAAGCTGCGATGAAGGACGGCGGGGAGTTGCTCGTGCGGACGTATCCGGTTCCGGAAGGAGTTGCGCTGGACGTGATTGACAACGGTTGCGGAATGGACGCGAAGACGCTCGATAAGTTGTATGATGCGTTTTACACCACAAAAAGTAACGGTTTCGGTCTTGGATTGCCGACGGTGAGGAAAATTATTGAGGCACACGGCGCGATTCTGGAAGTTCAGAGCGAATTGCGACGCGGAACGAAATTCACGATTAAGTTTCCCGCCCAGCCGATGCTGAAAAATCAGTGTGAAAGTGAAAATGTGGTGAAAAATACGGCTCCGCGTGTAGAAATTTGTGACGCGGACGTGGTGATTGATTGGGAAAATGAGGATTAAAATCTAAAGAGAGTGAAAAGATGATGACGCCTTCTTCGATAACAATTTTAGTGGTTGATAACGAGCCGGAGCACGCGGAAATTGTCGCGTATGGACTTTCGCGCGTGGGATATGTGACGGAAATTGCGACTTCCGGGGAAGAGGCAGTCGAGAAAATTCGGACCGGTTATTATGATGTAATTTTTACAGACCTGATTATGGAAGGGACAGACGGTTTCGGTGTACTGACGTGTGCGCGCGAGTCTCTCCCTAATTGTGCGGTTATCATTATGACGGGGCATGGGAGCGTTCCGTCAGCGGTGAGCGCGATGCAACAGGGAGCGTTTAATTATCTGCTGAAACCGTTGGACTTGAAACAGTTACGAGCGGTGGCAGAAAAAGCGGCAGAAAGCGCGGCGCTGAAACGGACGAATTTGGAGTTACAGTCGCGGTTGGATGAGAAATTCGGTTTCGAGAAACTGGTCGGAAACAGTCGGGAAATGATGACGATTGTGGAGAAATTGCGCCGTGTGTCGCCGACGAATTCCACGGTGCTGATTCAGGGGGCGACGGGGACGGGGAAAGAGCTAATTGCGCAGGCGATTCATCAGAATAGTCCGAGAAAAAATAAACCGTTCGTGGGGCTGAACTGTGCGGCACTGAGTGATAATCTGCTGGAAAGTGAGCTTTTCGGGCACGTGAAAGGTGCGTTTACCGGGGCGGTTGCGGACCGGATGGGGAAAATCGAGTACGCGAATGGCGGAACGCTGTTTCTGGATGAGGTCGGTGACATGCCGATGGCGACGCAGATTAAATTGTTGCGGGTTCTGGAAGAGAGTGAAATTACGCGCGTCGGGTCAAACACGCCGATTAAGGTAAATGTGCGACTTCTGTCGGCGACGAACCGTGATTTGACGGGGGCGATTGAGGCGGGGACATTCCGGAGTGACTTGTATCATCGGCTGAAAGTGGTGTCGATTCGATTACCGTCGCTGGTGGAACGTGCTGGGGATATTCCAGTGTTGATTGATTATTTTATCCGATTTTTTGCGGAGAAACACCAGAAACCGATTCGGGGGATGACGGCGGCGGCACGGAAATATATGTTGCAGTATGAGTATCCGGGGAATGTCCGGCAGTTGCGAAATATGGTGGAAAGTATGGTCGTGATGGATTATGACGGACTGCTGAACGTGGATGACTTGCCGGAAGAGCTGGAAGACCGGGTTTCGCCGGAGGAACGGTTCCAGGCGGAACAGGCGACGGCGCAGGAATTGGAACGTTTTCAGAAGGCACAGCGAGTGACGGGAAATGGTCCCGTTTCGGAAAATGGGACGGGAAACGTAACGGAAAATGGGGCAGGAAATGACCCCGTTTCAGAAAAAATCGAGAATGAAACAGAGACGGGAAAACGTTCCGTAATTTACTTGCCGGGGGAGAAGAAGACGGAAACGGGAGCGGAAAGTGTCGGAAGTGGGCTTTCGGCATACGTCGGCAAGTCGATGGAGGAGCTGGAGCTGGAATTTATCCGAAAAACGTTGGAACACACGAATGGGAATCGGGAAGAAGCGGCGGCGTTGCTGGGAATCAGTGAACGGACACTTTATCGGAAACTGAAGGAGGGAAAATGAGTACCTCGGAGGTTCAGAAGGGAACCTGCTCAGAAAACACGGATACGTGTAAAATCGCCGGCGGGAGCGACCTGCACCAGTTTTTCCGTTATACGATTCCGACGATGTTTTTTATGTTCGTTGGTGGGTTGTATAATATTGCGGATGGGATTTTCGTGGGGAAAGCGACCGGTGAAACAGGACTGGCGGCATGTCTGGTGACGTTTCCGATTTATTGCGTGCTTTTCGCGCTCGGTGACATGATTGGCGTCGGCGGAGCGATTCTGATTGCGCGGTATCGGGGAGAAGGACGGCCGGAAATGGCGAATCGGATTTATTCCGCGATTTTCGGACTGGTGTTACTCCTGTACGTCGGGCTGTTGGTGATTTACGCACTTTTCGGACGTGAAATTCTGATTTTTTCGGGTGCGACGCCGGAGATTCTGCCACTGTCGGCACAGTATTTTGGAATTGTGATGGTTGGTTGTTTTCCGATGCTCCTCTGGGTCTGTCTCGCGTCGGTGTTAAGGAGCGATGACCGACCGTCATTATCCTCGTGGCTGATGGTACTCGGAGCGGTGGGGAATATCATTCTAGATTATGTTTTCATCATGCGGTGGGGGTACGGCGTGCCTGGTGCTGCGATAGCGACGGTCGTTGCGGAGTGTTTTCCGTTAATTTGCGGATTCTTTTACTTTTTTTCCCCTTACTGTCGGTTGAAATTCCAGTTCCGGGATATGTTCCCGTCGTGGCATGATGCGTGGGAAATTTGTCGGTGCGGAATTCCGTCTTTTGGGGCGCAGTCGGCAGTCGCAGTGATGCTTTTATGTCACAATTTACAGGCTCTGCGTTGGGGCGGTGATGTCGCGCTGGCGGCGTATGCGTCGATCTGTATGATAGAGTCGCTCGCGTCCATGATTATGCAGGGAATTGCAAGCGGGTTACAGCCACTGGTGAGTTACTATTACGGTGCGCGAGATTTCGTGAGGAATCGGCGTTTTCTGCGCTACGGACTGGTTTTCTCGTTTCTTGTTGGTGTACTTGGGGCACTGTTTTCCGTCTTGGTCTGTAAAACGTTACCACTTTTCATGGGACTTGAGGGAGAAACGGCAGAAATCGCGACGCGCGGGCTATTGATTAGCGCACCGGCTTTCTTGGGAATCGGAATCGTGAAGACCGGTAGCTACTATTATCAGGCGACGGAGAGAATCGTGGCTGCGTCGATTTTGATTTACGGTGATTGTATCATTTTGCCGTTGTGTTTATTTCTGCTTCCATTCGTGTTCGGACTGGATGGTGTGTGGATGGCGATGGCGGTATCACGGTTTATTCTTGTTGTTATTCTGATTCTCCTCGCAATTTTTCCATGGTTTCGGAAGAAAATGTCATTATACGATTCCACTTGAAAATTCAGGAAAGATACACTTTTCAGTAATCGTTTCAGTAATACGAAACGACTACTGAAAAGTGAAATTTTAGGTGATTGGGAATGAATACCTTTCTTTTCCGAAGATGCTTGGATTTTTTTCTGAATTCTAAAAAATTTCTCGCGATAAAATCTTGACTTTTTCTGGTTCTTAAATTAAAATGAAAATATCCTGAGTAAAAATATCATTTCTGTTGGGGAATAAAAATGATGGTACGTCAGAATCATAGGCGGAATGTGTTAAGTCAGTGTATTTCGGAAATGTTACGGTCAGCGTCGTATGTGTCGTCGGGAATGAATTCCCGGTCGGCATTTACGCTCGTTGAGCTCCTTGTGGTGATTGCGATTATTGGAATGCTCGTTGGACTGTTACTTCCAGCAGTTCAGCAGGCACGCGAGGCGGCGAGGCAGATGCAGTGTGGGAATAACATGAAAAACCTGGCACTTGGTGCATTAAATCATGAATCTCAGCAGAGAAGCCTTCCGACTGGTGGATGGGACGGATACTGGGTTGGTGATGCTGACTTAGGATTTAAGGATTTACAGACGGGTGGATGGGCTTATTCTCTCTTGCCGTTCGTTGAGCAGACGGCGTTGTGGCAATTAGGAATGAATGGTGTTCAGGAGCCGGATAGCACGCAGAAACAGAATGCGAGAATTCGCTCGGAAACACCATTGCCGATTTTTTACTGTCCATCCCGACGGACCGCGACGGCAAAATCCACGACTTTTCTGGAAAGCGTGACGCTGATTAACTGTGATAAAACGAATATCGCGGCGAAAACGGACTATGCGGCGAATGGCGGGGACCCGAATAAAGGAAATTGGAACAGCGCTGGTTATGGTACCTCGCCGAATAGTATCGCACAGGGAAAAACACAGTGTGTCTCGATTACCTGTTCGGGGGTGTGCTATTTTAAAAGTATGGTGACTCTCGGAGAAATTCGCGATGGTACGACGAATACGTACTTTGTGGGTGAGAAGTATGTTACCCCGAACGCGTATGAAGGGAATGGAGATGGAGGGGATGACCTGTCGCTGTTCTGCGGAAATGATGAAGATGTAATTCGATCTTGCGCTTCGCTTCCGATGCAGGACCGTCAGGGGGTGGTTGATACGAATCGTTTTGGGAGTACTCACGCAGGAACCTTCGGAGCGGCCATGTGTGATGGTTCTGTTCAGAGAATCAGTTATTCACTGGAGGCGGATACGCATCGGAGATTGGCGAATAAAGCGGATGGCGAGCCGGTTACGCTTCAGTAATTATCGTCAGATTCCTATAAAAAGAAGCCTCTCCATTTTCAGAGAGGCTTTTTTATTGGTGAATTTTTTGTAATTTACTTGGTCATGCTAACCTGTAACCACCTTCATTTATTTCTTGGTGGAATGGCGACGTGTGATGTAACCAATTCCCAAGAGACCTGTAAGCAAGAGTGCCCATGTGCCCGGTTCCGGAACTGCCGTAATTGCCGGATTCAAGTACATCGCATGGTCACAACTGCCGGAGGAACCAGACAGTAAAAAGAGGGAAAGGTAATCTGCATCACTGAAAATTGGGAAAGCGATATCCAGTGCCTTATTAGAGGCTGAAACTTTTTCTGGATAATCGTCCAAGTTAAATGCATCCAGACTCCACGCTTGAGTCGCTTCGTCAAAATGGAAACCGACTTCTTCCCCCTGTAAATACGCACTCACAAGACCTTCGTCGTTAGAGAGAAGAATTAAGGAATAAATGTCTGCACTCGCGTTGCCCGCTGTGGAACAATTTGCCATCGCCGCCGTCGTGGAAAAGTCAAGCGTCATGTTACTATCGACCCCCAACCCCTCGCGAATTTCGTTGAGGTTGTATGTCACCATTCCGTTAGCGTGCATTCCGATTCCACCAAAATAGTCGTAACCTGCCGGACCGACCAGTGACGTGGAATCTTCCGCACATTGACCGTTTCGGATATCTCTTTTATAATCCAAATCTCCATGTAAGGATTTTGGTAATTGAATTTTAATTCCAGAATCCGTTCCTGTGACAGAAAAAGTGCCAACCATTGAGCCGGTACGAACCGTTTCGACCGCAGTGCTGTTTGCGGCATCATACGCTCCTCGTGCCGTTTCTCCATTCATTGCGGAGGCAAAATCACCGTTATTGAGAAGATTATTCAGGAAAATAGTCTTATGTTCCGTATCGTTATATTTATAAAGGGAATAAATATCCGATTTGCCAAGCAGATTGTTATAAATACGAGCTTCGTCAAATGCACCGTGGAAAGTGTTATTAAGATCGTCGCCCTTCACGCCAAATTGAATGGCAGTGTAGTTCATCAGCGGACTGTTTTTAAACTGGTCTTGCGTGAGCGTTCCCGTAAGCTCGCCATTCATGTACTGTTTAAACGTACCAGCGTCGTAATCACGCTCAATGGTAAGCATCACCCACTCGCCGACTTTCGCAGTTTTATTTTCTGGGCTGTATAAATCGGCTCGGTAATGTCCAGTTGTAGCACTTGTACTTGTCTTGTCATTCGGCGTACTGAGATAAAGCCAAAATCTGCCTTGAGAATTGAAAGCGTACATGTACGACCACGGACTACTCCAGTCTGCAAAAAGTGGCGTCCATGTACTACCAGACTGGAAACTGTCGGCTTTTACCCAGAGATTTACTGTAAAATCACCATTATATAGGGCAGAATATTCTTGACCAATGTTCACGGATGAATCCGGATTGGTGAGCTGGAGATAGCCGTTATTCATGTGAACGGCAGTGCCGAACTTGCCTTCCGTGCCGAATTCTGCGACACTCGCATTCACACCACCACCCGCTTGATACGCTGTCGCAACGGTGTTGGAGACCGCGTTGGTTGCTGTTCCGGAACCTGTTGCGTCGTCAAAATTCCAGTAGCCAATTAATTCCGCATATACACTGCAACTTCCCAGCATGAGAATTCCAGCAGAAAGTGCAATTTTTTTGAGTGAAAACATTCGGACCTCTTTTTATAAAAATATTTTATAATTTATCTTATTTAATTTTCTATTTTACACCAATTTCCATTTTTGGCAAGTCTTTTTCTAAAGAAAAGTGAGAAAAATAAGAAAAATATATAATTTTATATCCGACATACTATAAAATTCCCCACTTTTCCATCGTTTTGTGTTGCTGAAACGACTACCGAAAAGCCCGTCCTTCGCTGAATTTTCATGTGTGATTGGTTAATTGTTTTTTAGTGAGAATAGAAAAGCTAGTGAGATTTTTGGAGAGTTTTTAAGGAAATTTGGAAAACGTTTAGAGGAGTTTTGTTTTTTGGGGGGAATTGTAACAGGAGTGAAACAGGGATGATGAGGAAATGAAACCCGCGAAATTGATGTTTTCTGGTTCTCTTTTCATGGTTTTTGGGAGAAAATATAGTCTTGCCTCTTGACAAAACAGGAAATTTGGATTATAATAAATATACGTAATTTTTTTGGGAATCTTTTTGTTTAGTTAATAAGAAAGTTGGTCTATCGTGACGGATTTAAATTCTATTTCGGCAATTCGTAACATCGGTATTGCGGCACATATTGACTCAGGTAAAACAACGCTCAGCGAGCGTATCCTTTTCTATGGCGGACGGATTCACCGCATGAATGAAATTGCGGAAGGTGCCGGAGCGACGATGGACTCCATGGAACTGGAACGTGAACGTGGGATTACGATTCAGAGTGCCGCCACGACGGTTCACTGGAAAGAGCGTCAGTTGAACCTTATCGACACGCCCGGTCACGTAGACTTTACGGTGGAAGTGGAACGTTCTCTGCGTGTTCTGGATGGGGCGGTTCTGGTACTCTGCGCCGTCGGTGGAGTTCAGCCCCAGTCGCTAACGATTGACCGACAGATGAGACGGTATAAGGTTCCGCGTCTTGCATTTATTAACAAGATGGACCGTACTGGTGCGAATCCATTTGAGGTGGTGAAGCAGTTACATGAGCGTCTTGCGTGTAATCCGGTGATGATGCAGTATCCGATTGGGAAAGAGCATGATTTTGAGGGGGTCGTGGACCTTGTGACTCGCGAAGCGGTTTATTTTGACGGAAAGAATGGCGAGAAGGTCCGTCGGGAAGCGTGTCCGGAAAATCTGACAGATGTGGTGGAAGAATATCGTGGAAAAATGCTCGAAGCGTTGTCGATGTTTAGCGACGATATTCTGGAACTGCTCTTAAGTGGTGAGGAAGATAAAATCACCAACGAGATGATTTATAAGATTACCCGAAACGCGACGCAAGCGGGGATGATGACGCCGGTATTCATGGGAACGGCGTACCGTAATAAAGGGGTTCAGCCTCTTCTGGACGCGGTGGTGGAGTTCCTGCCGTCTCCGTGCGACACGCAACCGACTGCGTTGGAATTCGAGGAACCGCACAAGGAGATTCCGTTGAAGGCGGATTCTTCTCTGCCGACCGTGGCGATGGCGTTTAAAATCGTGGAAGACCCGTACGGAACGCTCGTATTTATGCGGATTTATCAGGGTTCGTTTAAGAAGGGTGAACAGTACTATAACCAGAGAACCGGGTCGCGGGAGCGTTTCGGGCGAATCGTGAGGATTCATGCCGAGGAACGGATGGAGATTGAAGAGGCTGGCGCAGGGGAAATCGTTGCGGTGATGGGTCTCGATTGTGCGAGTGGTGATACGTTCTGCAGTGAGTATCCACACTGTACGTTACAGAGCATGTACGTGCCGGAACCGGTGATTCAGGTGGCGATTTCTCCGAAAGAACGCGGTGATGCGAATAAGTTGGGGAAGGCGTTACAGCGTTTCCGTCGTGAAGACCCGACGTTGGTGATTACGAGTGATAAGGAGACTTCCGAGACGATTATGTCTGGGATGGGTGAGCTTCATCTCGAGGTGTATATCGAGCGTATTCGCCGTGAATATAAAGTCGAAGTTGACGTGAGTAATCCGCGTGTGAATTATCGTGAAGCTCCGACACAGCCGTACTCTTTCGATTATCGGTACAAGAAGCAGACGGGTGGTTCTGGTCAATTCGCGCATATCGTGGGTGAAATCCGACCGTTGCCAGAAGAGGGAACAGATGAATTCTTCCTGTTTGAGGAACATATCGTGGGTGGACGTATTCCGCGACAGTATATCCCGGCGATTGAGAAGGGTGTGCGTAAGTCGCTGGATAAGGGACCCGTGGCGGGCTTCCCGATTGTGAACATGCACTATCTGGTGAATGACGGTTCTTATCATGAAGTGGACAGTTCTGATATGTCATTCCAGATTTGCGCGCAGACGACGATTCGCGAATTCTTCCCGAAAACGAAACCGTGCCTGTTGGAGCCGGTGATGAAGATTGCGATTGAGTGTCCGCAGAATTTCCAGGGTTCCGTGGTTGGTGACCTTTCCCAGCGTCGTGGTGTCATCGTGAATACGGAAATGTCGCAGGGAACCGTCCGAATTGAGGGGGAAGTTCCGCTCGCAGAGACTTTCGGTTACATGACCGACTTGCGCAGTATCACGCAGGGGCAGGGAACTTTCCTCCTTATGTTCTCGCGTTATAAACCGTTGCCGGCATATCTGCAGGAAGATGTGATTCTGGAACGGAAAAAACAGTTGCAGGGAAAATAGTTTGTGACTTTTATTCACGTGGTAATCGTTCTGGATTGGAGCGTTTTACCGCGTGAGCGTAGATTTTCGGAACGGGAGGGGAAGATTTCCTGCCTCCCGTTTTATTATGGATAAAGGTTTAATTCATGGATGATATGGAATGGGATTTTCCATATCATTGAGTGAATCGAATTCGTTGGGAATCTGAATAATTATTTACTGATGAACTCGATTCCGATTCCCTTATGTTCGATGAAACAGGTTTTCATCCACGGACGTGGCTGACTGACGGGGACAAGGAGCTTGAATTTTTTAATGACTTCATCGAAATTCGCGATTTTGAACGCGACATGCGGACGCTTACGGATACATTCCGGGAACGGCGAATCATCTTCAAACTGCATCCATTCGATACCGAACGGGTCGTTCTCGTATTCCATGATGTGAACTTTAATATTATCGAGATATGTATCCCATTTCAGATTCTGGTCGGTCGGAATACCCACGTGGTTGTATTCCATTTTGCATTCTTCCAGCAACCATTTTTTCAGCTCCGGGTCCTGTCCAGAAAGAGCTTCAGCCGCTTTGGAAACGTCCATCATCGCAAAACCCGCTCCGAGAGCAACGGTAGTCGCAAGCATTTCACGTCGATTCATGTTTTTCTCCTTATTTTGGGGAAAGTGATGCTTTTTTTACAATATAAGTTTTTATTATCCTATAACAAAACGCGCAAAAATGCAAGGGTTTCCCACACCCCAAAAAAGAAATTTAACAAAAATTACTCAAATTTTCTGAAAATCGACTTTTTTTCCTCTCGTTTTTTCTTTTTTTTGTCATAAACCTCGTAGGGGGGCTTTACGAAATGGGAGATTTAAATTAAAATAAGAGTAAAGGTCTTTTACCGTCACGGAAAGTGACAGTTATCCGTTCCTGAAATTATTCCTTCATAAAGTGAGAATTATGCAAGAAAATACTCAAAAAAGTACGAAAAAAATCTGGCTAAAACGTTTTTTTATGCTGGCGCAATATGCGTTGGTGGCAGTGATTCTGTGGATGATCTGGGGAAAACTGGGACGTGCGTGGGACCAGATTCTTTCGGCAGATTATAAGTTACAGCTCGACTGGACGTGGTTGGCGATTGGCGGAGTGGTGTATGCGCTGTCGCTTCCATTTCCGGCAACGTACTGGTTCTACGCTCTTCAGCATCTTGGGCAGAAACCGAAATACGCGGCAACGCTCCGTGCGCATATTGTGGGACATCTTGGAAAGTACATTCCCGGTAAAATTTTTGTCGTTTTAATCCGTTCCGGTCTGCTGAAAGGTCCCGGAATGGACACGACGGTCTGTGTTTTGAGCATTTTTCTTGAGGGACTGATGCAGATGGCGGTCGGCGCGCTCGTCGTGGCGGGCTTGGCGGTCGGTTGGTCATTTCAAGCGGAAGATCAGAACTTGCTGTTGGGGAGTTTACTCCTTTTCGCGATGGTCGGACTGCCGATTCTCCCGCCGTTTTTTAAGCGTGGTGTAAAAATCATCGGTGTGAAGAAATTCAGCTCGGAAGTTCAGAAAGTCGACCAACTTTCGTGGAAAACCTTCCTTTTCGGCGTGCCGCTCATGCTGGGGTACTGGTTTTTGCTCGGAATCAGCCTCTGGTGTGTTCTGCGTGGAATCGGATTATCCGTTTCACTCGCAGTTCTGCCGGTCGCGCTGTTGGCGATTACCGCGTCGATGGTGGCGGGTTTCGTCATCGTCGTTTCGCCCGGCGGAATGGGGGTGCGAGAAGCGATTATCTGCATGATTCTGACCACTTCGCTTACCGCATTCACGGACACGCCGGAAGCTGCCGCAGCTGTCTCCGCCTGCGTTTTGCGTATTCTGTGGATTATCGTAGAATTAATCTGTGCCGGGACGGTTTACACGCTCCTCGCTTCACCGAATAAGGACGCTGTCGCCGAAAGCAACGGAAATAATGGAGACATCTTATGAAACGTGGCTGTTGTTACGCATTTTTCGTACTTCTCGTTTTAGCGGGGATTTATTCGTGGAACCTGTTCGTGAGCGTTCCACTGAAAATCTCGCCGGAGACGACGCTTTATACTGAGCCACTGACAAGCGACGGTCGGGGTGTGGATTATTTCGCGGTAATGGAAACGTTTTATCCTGATGAAATGAAGACGGAGAAGAACTCCGCGCGTGAAATCCTTCGCCGACTGGGCCCCGGTCCGGAATTGCGGAACGTTTTGTATCTGTCGCCGGAAGAATATTCGGCGGATTACGAGTATTTTTACACATCGCTCGGTCTGGAGCCTGTATCGCCGACGGAGAAGCCGGAAGTGGCGTTTACGGAAGTGAAAACGGCTTTTGAGACGTGGCTGAAAACGCAATTTCCCGACGCGAAAGAGGATGACGCGACGCTGTGGGAACGGAAAGCGCGTTTTGCGCAGACGGACGATTATTTCGCACTGGAGCCGGAATTTATCCGCGAGTGGGTGACGCAGAATTCTCCCGCGCTTGACGTGGTTGCCGAGGCGGTGACGGACGCGGAATTTTTGGCGTTGCCGAGGGTGAAGGTGAAGAATCATCCGGAAACACTTTCCCTCTCGCTGGACTTTACTATGGCTTTTCTCAAGGAATACCGTCAGATTGCGCGTGGTTTCTGGATTCGAGCGCAAGTGCGAGTGGCGGACGGGGATATTGACGGCGCGATTGCCGACCAGATGACGTGTTTTAAGTTGGGGCGTCAGATTCAGAACGGCGCCTGTAACGTTCTTGAGTTTCAGCTTGGCGTTGGAATCGAGGAATACGGACGGCAATTTGAATTAGCCACGAATCCCGACGCGCAACCGACGGCGGAATATTGGGAACGGATGGCGGAAATTATTTCTCAGAATTCGCGGAAGGAAGAAGCTCTAAAACACGTATTCGAGTGCGACAGAATTCTTTATCTCAGCATGATTCAGGATTTCGCGCGTCAGCCTAGGCTGGATATTTGGGAAGGATATTACGATTTTCCGTTTAGCGCATGGCTGAGTTGCGACTGGAATCACGTCATGACGCGGATTCTGGAACTTTACGAAAAGTGCGTGCTTCAGAATCAGCCTAAATTGCTCGACGAAATTAGTCAGAAATTTTACACTCACGATATATGGCAGGTATTCCGTTTACTGAAGCGATCCGGGCGTTCAGAGCTTCTGGCACTTGCGTTGCTTAATTTAGTCGTGCCGGCAAGTGAAATGGTATGGCATGATTCAGAATCCGCGACTTGCAAGAATCATCTCCAGAAACTCGGAATCGCGATGCAGAAATATCGACTGGAGCATGACGGACTGCTTCCACCAGCGTTTTCGGTCGACACGGAGGGGAAACCGTTGCACTCGTGGAGAGTGTTGATTCTGCCGTATCTCGGAGGCGAGAAGTGTGATGAATTATACGCGAAAATCCGACTTGACGAGCCGTGGGATTCGGAGTGGAATCGACAGTTTCACGCGGAAATGCCAGAGGTGTTTCGGTGTCCACAGGGAGACCCAACGTCCTGTGACACGAATTATGCGGTAATTGTGGGTGAAAATCAGCTTTTTGACGGAACCGGGACGGGGCGCGATTACGTTCAGATGATGCGCGAAAATCCGACGCGGAAAGTGGCGAAAATGAGCCTGATTATCGACCGCCCGGAATTCGTGCCGTGGATGCGTCCCGATATGGAGCAGACGCCAGAAAAATACACGTTGCCGTCCACCTATGAAAATCCCTATCGCGAATTGCATAATGAAATGTTTTTGACGGTCTCATGCACCGGCGCGACGAATGAGATTCCTGAAAATTACGACGGTGGAAGTCTGGAAGAAATTTTGCCGTTCATTACCGGAGAAAAATCGATGCCGAATCAGGAAGGAGACGCACGATGAAACGTGGTTGTTGTTATACATTTCTCATACTTCTCGTTTTGGCGGGAGTGTATGCGTGGAACCTGTTCGTGAGCGTTCCACTTAAAATATCGCCGGAGACGACGCTTTATACCGAGCCGCTGATGGATAATGGACGAAACGTTGATTATCTTGCGATTCTCGAAGCGAATTATCCGGCGGAAATGAAGACGGACAAGAACTCCGCGCGTGGAATTCTTCGCCAACTGGGACCCGGTTTCGAATTGCAGTTGGCTTTAAGGAGTGTTCCAGAAAGCGCATTCGGCAAGTTGCGCGACGCGACGGAGGCGGAAACGGCTGAGAATTATCGACTCTATTACGAGAAACTTGGGCTAGAACCAATCACACCGCCGGTAAAGAATGAACTTGACACGAATATTCAGGGAGCGTATTGGCAGTGGTTGGACGCGCAGTATTACGACGCTGATAATGAGAAAAAAGATGAATTGGGATCGAGAAAAATACGTTTTCAGCGCGCTAAATTACAGGATTATTTCACGTTGGAACCAGAATTTGTACGCCAGAGAGTCGCGCAGAGAGAGGTGACGCTCGACGCAATTTCGGAAGTAATAAAGGACGCGGAAATCTGCACTTTTCCGTATGAGCGCGCTAAAAATGAATGTTTTTTCCCGTTCGGCTGGGAATACGTTTCTGCGGAAGTCTTTGAGTGTGAATTGATTGCGGTTGATTTATGTCTCCGTGCGCAGTTACGTGTGGAGGCGGGGAATATTGACGGCGCGATTGACGACTTGATTACGTGTATCAAGTTGGGGCGGCAGATACAGAAAGGAAATACCAGCCTTATTGATTTTTTTATCGGAATCGGAATTGAGAAGCTGGCGTACAGTCTTGAAATTGCGACGAATCCCGACGCGCAACCAACGGCGGAACAGTGGGAGCGTCTAGCGGAATTCGTCTCCGACCCCACGAGAATCAATTCGCGAAATCGTGGACTGGAAAATGAACGGTTAATTCTCCTTAACGATATTCAGTATGGTTCACGATTCAATGAAAATGCGTCCTTATTAAAAGACAACTTTCTTATATGTCTCGGTTACGACTGGAATTATATTTCACGTCGCGAAATGGGACGATTCACGGAAGGGCTGATTGCGCAAAATTACGAGATTTTCAAGAAGACCGTCACGGAAGAAAACCAGTGGAAAAAGATTCTTATGTTTCTGACGCGTTCTGGACGTTCCAAGTTTTGGGCGAACGATTCACGCTTGTTAGTACTCAGTCAAAATGACGCAATTTTCTGGAATGTTTACCATGGCGATAATCTGCGGAAACTCGGAATTGCGATGCAGAGATACCGGCTGGAGCATGATGGTCTCCTTCCGCCGGCGTTTTCGGTCGACGCGGAGGGGAAACCGTTGCACTCGTGGAGAGTGTTAATTTTGCCATACATCGGGGACGAAAAATGTAAAGAATTATACGCGAAAATCCGACTTGACGAGCCGTGGGATTCGGTGTATAATAAAGAGTTCCATGATGAAATGCCGGAAGTGTTTCGGTGTCCAGGACTGGACAAGCCGGTGAATAGAAAGCAGGTCTCTCCCGCCAGCGAGACGAATTACTCGGTGATTGTGGGAGAAAATCAGCTTTTTGACGGAACCGGGACGGGGCGCGATTACGTTCAGATGATGCGCGAAAATCCGACGCGAAAAGTCGAAAAAATGGCGTTAATTACCGAGCGTCCGAATTCCGTTCCTTGGATGCGCCCCGACGCTGAACCGACGACGGAAATGTTTACGACACCGATGAAAACGCAAGAACGCGTGACGCATATCGGCGGACTTCAGGCGGTTCTGTGTAACGGCGCGTCTACGACGATTTCGGTTACGCGTGATGAAATTGGTGAAGATGTTTTGCCGTATTTTGTCGGTAAAACGGTCTCTCTTGAAAAGTGAATTAGGTGTGGTTTTACATTTAGTAGACGCTAATTAAATACCTGCGACGTAGTCGCAATCAAGAAGTTTTTGAAAGAGGGGTCTGGGGAGAAAACAACATTCAAAATGTTGTCTCTCCACGAGCGTCACGACATGACGGGTAGTAAGTTCCCTCCCGACAGGGTGGAATCTTGCGTAATGAGTTTAGCCTAAAAACTTACCCAACTCCGTTATAACCCCCTTTTCCATTATATAAAAGGTAATTTATTCAGTATTTACTTTAGAAAAATAGAATGAGGAAAAAATATGTTCCTTTCGATTGTCGTACCAGTTTATAATGAAGAAGAAAGCCTGCCGCGTCTGATGGAGGAAATTCAGGCGGTTTGTGCGGAGAATCATTACGAAAAGGAAATCATTTTCGTTGATGACGGGTCGCGCGACACGTCGTGGGAGGTCATTTCCTCGCTGGCGGAGGCGCATCCAGAAGTCCGCGCGATTCGGTTTCGGCGCAATTTCGGAAAAGCCGCCGGTCTGGAAGCGGGTTTTAAAGCCGCAACGGGCGATTTTATCGTCACGATGGATGCCGACTTGCAGGATGACCCGGCTGAAATTCCGAATTTCCTCGCGAAACTTGATGAGGGTTACGACGTGGTGAGCGGCTGGAAGAAAATCCGTCACGATCCATGGCACAAGGTGTATCCGTCGCGCGTGTTTAATAAAATGGTGAGTAATCTAACTGGCGTTCACCTTCACGACCACAACTGCGGCATGAAATGTTACCGCGCCGCCGTCGCACACGAATTGCCGATTTTTGGCGAGCGTCACCGTTTTCTGCCGGTTTTGGCGGGTTCTCGCGGTTGGCGTGTGTCGGAAATCGTCATTCAACACCGAAAACGTGAATTCGGTCACTCGAAATACGGTTTCAGCCGATTTATGAAAGGTTTCATGGACCTTCTTTCCGTCCACTTCGTCACGAAATATGGTCAGCGTCCCCAGCACCTTCTCGGCGTTTACGGCACGTTCGTCGCATTTTTCGGCTTCCTCCTCTTCCTCCTGTCCGGCGTGGGACTGGCAGGACACCATTATTACTGGAATTTCGTAGCGGAAGCGTCACACACCACGCCGTTATGGTCGATGATTCTCTGTTACGCAGGCGTCGGAGCGTTTATCATTTCGCTGTTGATGATGTTACTTGGCGGGACATTCTTCGCAGTCGGACTAGCGTCAGAAATGGTTTGTGCGTTCCATCAGCAACCAGAAGTTGAGAATTTTGCGGTTTCGGAAGAAATCAGAATAAAATAAAAGAAACGAAGAAAAGAAAACAAAAAAGCAAGCGTTCGTAGAACGCGATCAAAAGGGTTTTTGGGAGAGGGGCTGGGAGAGACCTATTTTGCAAAAATGGTCTCTCCCACGGGCGCAACGACATTACGGGTAGCCGATTTCTCCCAACAGGGTGAAATTGGCGTTCGTGTTTAGAAACAGAATCTATAAACATTCGTGAGGAGGGAACATTTTTGCAAAATTGTTCCCCCTTACACTATAAGCAGCAACATGAGAAAGATAACTCCAATTTTAATTCTACATTACTGTTTATGCCTTAATTTGTTTGTTTCCGCATTGCAACCTATTTTCGTTTTCGCGCAAAAAACCGTTTCGTATAAGTCGGAATACCTCGCGGTTCGTGAGTTGGAAGAGTTGTGCGACAGCGTGGATGTTTACGGTTTCGGACAGGAAGCGTACTGGGAAAACGGGCGGTTGACGGTTTTTGATGACGACGATAATGAGCGTGAAATAGCTATTCCAGAAGTGTGGATAAAGTGCGATATTTTGAGTGCGGAAATCATCGAGAAGATTCTCCAACTCCCTCATTTGCGCTCACTTAACTTGCAATTTTCTTCGGCGGAAGATGTTCCGTTTCCGTTTGAACAGTTGAAAATGCTGGAAAAAGTGGAAATATCCATGATGGATAACGAGGCGAAAACGTTGCCGACAAGTTGGGGAAAGAGTTTGTGTTTGTCTAAAAATGTCCGCACGTTAAGTATTTATGGTTGTTCAAAATTAATTCCGGAAGTCGGGAAAATGACGCAACTCTATTCATTGAGAATAGACGCTGATGATGAATCGGATATTTTGTCGCATATTTTACCGCTCAAGAATTCTCTGCACGAGCTGATTCTTTCCTCATCTTCCGAGCCGAGTGTTGGCGAAGTTCTGAAAAGATTTTCAAAAATACAATCATTGATACTGACCTCATTGGATTCTAGTTCTGATTTAGATTTATTTTTGATGGATATTAAAAATTTACCGTTACGTTGTCTATGGATACCTTATGGGAAAATTGGAAAGGATGGATTGAGTGTTCTGCAGAAATGGAAAACGCTTGAAGAAGTGATTCTTCCGTGTGATTTATCGCAGAAATACTCGCAGTCTCTGGAAAATGTGCGAATATCCGTAGCACTGATGCAGAAGGATGGGAGTAAGCAGACACAGTCCGTTCAGAAATTTTTCCCATACACGAAAATGGAGGAAATTTCACGTGATGAAAGACTCGACGCAGAAGGAAATTATATCCACTGGGCGGATGTGAGAAGCGATTTGTGGTTATAAATATCACTACAATATTTACTATTGAATATTCTTGATTTAAAAAGGAGGATATTATGAATCCAGTTATGAATCGACGTAATTTTGTTGCTACAGGTGCTGTAGTGGCCGTCGCTGGCTTGAGCGGAAACATGAATGAAATGGCTCAGGGGGCGACCGCTTCCGTAACCGTTCAGGAGGGGGCGAAAATTGCGTTGCTCCCCCCGAATCAAGAAGGCGGAATGCCTCTTCAGGAAGCGTTGGCGAAACGGAAAACGACGCGGTTGTATCAGGAAAAAATGCTCGACCTCCAGACGCTTTCCGACCTGCTTTGGTCTGCGAATGGAATTAATCGCGCGGATGGACGCCGAACTGCTCCGTCGGCACTTAACTCGCAGGAAATTTTGCCGTACGTTATGCTAAAAAACGGTGTGTACCGTTATTTACCGACTGAAAACGTACTGGAACGTGTCGCGGAAGGCGATTTTCGGAAGTTAGCGGGGAATCAGGAATATACGCACACCGCGCCGGTCACGCTGATTTACGTTGCCGACCTGAATTTGAGTAAAGTCTCGCCCGAGACGGTAGACACTTACGCTGCGGTCAACTGTGGTTTCGTTGGTCAGAACATTTATCTTTTCGCAACGTCGGTCGGATTGGCGTCCGTTTTTCGTGGTTCCATCGACCGTCCGGCACTGACGAAACTACTGAAACTTGCGGCCCGACAGGTCGTTCTCTATGCGCAGACAGTGGGTTTTGCGGATGAGGAAAAGGTGATGGCGTCACCGATTCGATTGAAGTAAAAGAAAAAAAGAATAAAAAGCAAGCAATCGAAGAACGCGATTAAAAAGTTTTTTTGAAATTTTTTAATTCCGACGCGGCCTGGAATCTTGCTTCGCCGTCGTTACGCGTTGCGAAACGACTTGCGGAAGAACCGCCCGACGTGATTCTGTAATTTAACCGTTTTCAGGTCTGGGAGAAAACAATTTTCAAAATGTTTTCTCCCTACGACTATGAACTCGCGACGGGTAGCAAGTTCCTCTCGAAGAGTGGAATCTGGCGTTCGTGTTTAGAAACAGAATCTATAAACATTCGTGAGGGGGAAACATTTTTGCAAAATTGTTTTCCCCTCACACTCCCCCTTCAAAAAACTCTTAATAAATAAAACAATCGTGATTGCGTCACTTAATTTTCTTGTGTATTTTTCTGTCTTTTCTTCTTTTTACTTCAGACTTTCCGGCGACTCCACCGCCTCTTTCGTAATCGGTTCCACACCCTCAATTTCGCCGTCTTCCGTGAGTTTCACCCCTTCCAGCGTCGAGCTGTCACGCAGATTGAGTTGCATTTTTTCCGTCTCCTCATTTTTTTCATACTCTTCCAAGTAGGTTTTCGCCTCCGTTTTTCCTTTCATAATCGCAATTTGGAGCCACGATTTTCCCAGTTCCACATCTTTCGTAACTCCAATACCTTGCAGATATAGTTGCCCCAGCGCGTACGCCGCGTTAGCATCTCCCTGATCCGCCGCTTTATGGAACCATTTCACTGCCTCAGCGTCATCTTTTTCTACGCCGATTCCAGTTTGGCAACAGAACCCCCAATTATACTGCGCCACAGCAAGTCCCTGTTCCGCCGCTTTCAGATACCATTTCGCCGCTTCCGTTTCATCTTTTTCAACGCCAACGCCATTCGCGTAGCAGTCTCCCAGTGCTCCCTGAGAGGCGCTCAACCCCTTTTCCGCCGCTTTTCGATACCATTTTACCGCTTCCGCGTAGTCTTTCTCCATTCCAATGTCTTCCATGGCGAAAAACCTATTTTCCGCTGATTGTCGATACCATTTCACTATTTCCGCGTAGTCTTTCTCCATTCCAACGCCTTCCGTGTAGAAACTCCCCATATTATGCATAGCGACAACATCTCCCCGATCTATCGCTTTCTAAAGCCACTTTACCGCTTCCGCGCCATCTTTAGGCACGTATTTTCCTTGAACATATATCATTCCCAAATTTGTTTGCGCGGTCGCGTCTCCTTTTTCCGCCGCCTCACGGAGCATTTTAAGTCCTTTTTCCGCGTCTTTTTCAACGAGTTCACTCATAAGAAACATCATACCGAGATTCCCCAGCGCACGGAGATTCCCCGCGTCCGCCGATTTTTGGAGCCACTTGACCGCCTCGTCGCCATTTTTTTCCACACCGAGACCTTCGATATATGCGATACCCAGTTCCCTTTGCGCTTCCGCGTGCCCCAGTTCCGCCACCTATCGGAAAAGTTGGGCGGACTGCGTGTAATTTTTCGTTTCGCTCGCTTTCATCGCCGACTCGTATAGTGTCTGCGCCGTGTCCGCGTCGGCTTTTGCCGTTTCTTCCGCAAGCGTCACGGAAAATGGCGAGAAAAAATGTGAGAAAAACTACATGA
>JAUNAI010000032.1:0-13633 GCA_030527705.1 Planctomycetia bacterium
GGAAAACACGGAAGGAAACACGGAAAATAAACCGAGAAAGTGTCTTCCTGGTGGGATTTATAAGTCCGTGGACGGTGGGAAAACGTGGACGGACTCGAGTGAGGGATTGAGTAAACGTGTGCACGAAAATCCGAATCTGACGGCTCGTTATAAGGCGTTTTGCATAGCTCCGTCGAACCCGGATGTTCTTTACACGAATGATTCTGCATGGGACGGTGCGAAGTTTTACCGTTCTGATGATGGTGGAAAATCGTGGCGAGTTATCTTGACGCACGCGACTCCGAAACCAGTTCAGACGGCATATCCGAGCGGTTATGGTGTCACCGTCCTGAGTGTTAATCCGAAAAACGAGAATGAAGTTTACGGAGCGGGCGCGGAGTTTATTCTTGCTTCCTTTAACGGTGGTGAGACTTGGACGGACTTGACCAGTGTCGAAGTAGAAATCGAGGACGGTAACCACTGGACGTGGAAAGGTCGCGGTTACTCCGGTCTGTGTTGTATCGGTTTCCGTTTTGACCCGTACCACGACGGTCGGAGTGTGCTTCTCGCGATGGATGCCGGAAAGTGCTGGGAATCGGTTGACTTTATGAAAACGTGGAGTTATCACGGTCAGAAACCGGGAAATTGGGGGGGTGGTTCGGATGCAAGTTTCGCGAAAGATGGAACCACCTATGTCACGACAGGACAGAATCGCGACAGCGGAAACATTCTGAAGGGTGGGCTGAACCAGCCGGGGCCATGGAGGCCGCTGGCAGTGGAAGGAAGCGGACTTCCGGATGGAAAAACATGCGTTGCGCGTGGAATTTTCACATCTCCAGACAACGCGGACCGTGTGTGGGTCGTGTTCGGAGGGAAACTTTATCGCTCCGTGGACGGCGGCGAAAAATGGACGCTCATGAGTGAAGAGGATACTTTCGGCTGGATTGCGCCGATTCCTGGAAAACAGCGTTCATTCTACGTTTCTGGAAAAAACGGCATCTGGAAAACGACGAATGGCAAGATGCTCACCTTCATCGGTGGTCCAAAATGCGGCGAGCATGTTCCGAGAATCTGTACGGATTCCCGTGGACGTGTTCTTCTCGCGGCGTTTAAGGCTCCTTCAGAAATCGGCGGTTTATGGCGTTTTGACCCGAAACAGGCTGAAAATGACGGCTGGACGCACCTGAAAAAAGACCCCGAATCGTGCGCTACCATGCCAACCGTTGACCCAACGAATCCGGAACGCCTCCTTCTGATATCCGAAGACCATCCATACCACGACCATATCCGGTGTGAGGCGGTTCAGCTTTCACTCGATGACGGAAAAACATGGCACATTCTCGCTGCTGGTTTACCGACCGAGCGCGCCGGGTGTGCCGCTTTTAATCCTTTCCGACCGAATGAAATCATTGTCGGAACCGGTGGGTGTGGATATTTTAAGGCAGAAATAAAAACGAAAACGAAAACAGAACCCTAAATTGAGAATGAACCTCTCAATATAATAAAATAGCGACGCGGTTACAATCAATTTTCAATCGTAACCGCGTCACTTTCTTTCACCTGTTTCTTTATTCAGGACTTATTTTTTACTCAGGACATTCTGTACTACTTTCGAGCCGGGACAGCTTCCGACGCGACCGCGATGTTCTCAGCTGCAATGTCCGAAACACCCGTTCCATCGAAATCACCGACGACCGGCATGTCGCCCACTACAGGCTTATGGAAACGTTCCGCATTCGCGAAATTGCCACTTCCTTCACGGTCAAGAATCCACTCACCATTCCGATAAACGCCGATTTTCGACACTTCCGAACGGTCCCACTTACCTACGACAGGAATATCTCCCTTCTGACCGAAGGTAAATTGTTTATCCGCCGAAGTGAACCGACCATCACCATCATAATCAATCGTCCAACGACCGTTATTAAACAGACCGATACTGTACACGCCGTCACCGTTCCAGTCACCCGCCACCGCGATGTCACCTTCACGGCCGAACTCGAATACGTGGTCGACGATGTCACGTCGCAACACGCCGTCACGCTGGGATTTCACGTAATAATGTCCTGCTTCAACAGTTGGGATATGTTTATACTGTCCGATTAACTGATTTTCCGCGTCTGGGAGACCGAATTCATGCGCAATCAGCTCACGGTCACGTTCCCACGGCTGACCGAATACGCCGATGTCCATTTTCCCATCACCGTCCCAGTCACCAACGACCGGCTGGTCACCGCGTTCACCGAGTTTTACCCACAGGTCCAAATCGTCCCACTGTCGGTTACCGTTATAGTCGATAAACCAGAAACCATCCACGAAAATGGCCAATTCATCGATACCATCTCCGTTAAAGTCACCGGCCAGAAGCCGAGCTGCCGCAAATTCATCTGCCGTGAACAGACCGCTTGGATTATCAACCCCTTCCGCGAGCATCGCCCGAACACGAGCCAGTGCGCGACCTTCCCATGAATTCGGGTCGAACGCTGTCAGGTCAATATCCCCAACCAGCGAGGTGTAAGCCACTGCGTTGGCCTGAGCACGTGCCTGAGCATTCGCCTGCGCCATTCTTGCTGCGTGTGCCTGAGCATCTGCCGTAGAAAGAATGGAAGTCGCACCATTCGCTGCATACATCGCATTCGCCGCCGCTCCGAGACCTGCCGCACCTGCTCCTGCACCAGCAACCATTCCGCTACCAGCTCCCATTCCACCGCCAGCTCCGAGAAGCGCAAGGTGCCATGACGCACCACCGCCGCCCATTCCGCCACCAAGTGAAAGCCCTGTTGACATTCCGAAACTCGGCATATATCCGTTTCCGACCACAGGTGCAGAACCACCACCACTGTGATACACACGATTCGGGAACGGCGTCACACTCGGCGTTCCTCCCGGACGCGGTTCTGGATCAGGCTCCGGCTCGGGGTCCGGTTTCGGCGTCCACTGAACACGGATTTCGCTGAAGTTATATTCCACACCATGATCGCCATAATTCACGTTAATGTCGTAAAGCTGGTCATCATCAGGATCTAACGCGTCACCACCGAGTGAACCCGGCGTGTCGATACCATCAATGTAACCTTCTGGCTGTACCTCGTAAATCATATACTCGCCCGGTTTCACATTCTTGAACTCGTAATAACCGTTCGAGTCGGTTTTCGTCCGCGCAATTTCGTTTCCTTCCGCGTCCTTCAGAACCAGCGTTACATCCGGAATCGGCGTGTCCGACGTGTCGCGAATACCGGGATACAATTCCCACACATTTTCCGGCAACTCGGAACCTTCTTCCAGTTTCAGGTCCTCACCGTCCTTAAAAACATAACCGGACAGCGTCGCGTATTCATATTCCCAGAAGTCGTATTTCTTTCCAGAATCGCCCGAAAGAAGAATAATCCCTTCCGTTCGGTCCTGAGACGCTATCAGTCCACCTTCTGTACCGACCTGCTGACCACCATTCAGATACTTTTCTGGCTGGTGCTCAAAAACGCCGTACGTGCCAGGCATTAAGTCGATAAACTCATAATACCCTTCCGCGTCGGTATACGTCGTCGCAATCACATTTCCGTTCGCGTCCAACAGATCAATCTGGACACCCTCAAGAAGAATCTCACCCTCATCATACACATCATTCCGCTCGTGGTCAACCCACACTTTACCGGAAACCTCACATGTACGATATTCCGAGAAGTTGTTCTCAATACTGTCCTGACCGCCCATGAGCGTGATATTCGACAGTTCATTCACGTCAATCTGCGTTCCGACGAACTCACCGTTAATCGTTCCAACGAACGACGTTACATCCCGATATCCTTCCGGTTGGAGCTCTACCACACGGTATGTTCCAGGATCTACGTCGAAAGAGTAATGCCCTTTCGCGTCCGTTTTCGTCGTGGCATAAAGCTCATACGTTCCTACATCGTTCAGCCGATAAAGGTCAATCTGAACGTTTCCGAGCTGCTTATCCATCGACGCGTCATATTCACTCTTGTCGGCGTTATAATCCTCATAAACATTCCCGGAAATCGTGCACGGCAACGGAATCTGTACCAGCGACGCGAACGCTCCTGCAGTGTAAACGTCCTGGTCTTCTCCAGTCGCAAAATCAGAATACTCATTCGTGTACGAGTCATTCGGCACGCCCGGAATATCATATCCAGCATAATAATCCGCGAATCGGTCCTTAAACTGAATGTTATTCATGACCGCGTCTTCATAGTACGCATTCTCGAAAATGGCTGTAATCGAGGAAGTTGCTGCGAACTCTGCCCCCGTCGATTCTGCGTCCAAATCGCCGTCTGCGTTCAGAACTTCATCGACGTCCCACTGGATTTTCAGCACGTCACCAACGGTGAAATCTTCCAGATTAATCGTTAAGAGCGTTCCGTCGCGCGAAATCTCATAATCCTTAACTGTATATCCTTCCGCGGCGAGAATTTTGAACTGAATCGAGCCATATGCGCCCTGTCCCTGGTCGATGAAATTGTAACGGCCTTCCTGCCCATAACGTGCCAAATCGACTTGGATCTGCGTCATTTCCGTGCCTTCAGCACCGCCCTGAAACGCAACGTATAGATAGTCCGGAGCCGTATCGACACCAGAACCCGCTTCCGTTCGCGTGCCTTCATAGTAGACTGCGCCAACATCCAACGGCGACGCGCTCAAAAGGCAACGATGCTCCAACACTTCAACACCATTCAGGCGGTGATAACACATATTTTTAGTATTTTTGGAACTCATCTTAACACTCGTTTTTAAAAATACACCGTAAACCGGAAAGGGAATTATTATCGGGTATATTAACGACTTACTGGATTACAGAACTGCTGAATTAACAGAACTGCTGAATTAACGAAACTGTTAATTGCAGGACTGCAGGATTAACGGAAGACCGGAACTTCCGAAACCGCCATGGAGGGCGACTTCCATTCCCAGAAACGGACTGTGGAGTCAAAACTACAGGAAATCAGCACTTTACGCGACTTGTCCCACAACAGTTCTGCGACCGTTCCATGATGTTCGTCCATAACATATACCGGTGCGGAATCCGCAGAACGCAGGTTCCAGACGCAAATCCGATTATTCGTCGATCCTGCCGCAATCATGTCTGGGCCACAGAACGTCAACGCGGAAACCTTACCAGATGGAAATTCATATTCTTTCAGAAGCTGGAAATCCTTCATCGACCAGATGCAGATTTTCCGATCTTCACCTGCAGTGGCGAGATACTGACCATCTTCACTGAACGACAGCGCCCAGACACGAAGCCGATGCTGACGCAGATCCGTCACGACACGCCCGTTCGCCATGTTAAAAATCCGCACATTCCCGTCTCGTCCTGCCGCTGCAACGTAATTAGAATCCGGACTAAATGAAACACACCGCTGGTCATTAGAGGTCGTTTCCCAAGTACGCATTTTACGTCCGACTGACGTATCATAAATGTATACCGATGAATCGAATCCGACAACTGCCATACGCTCACTGTCGGACGGACTGAATGAAATCGCACGTACCGATGTACGCGCATCCTCAAACTGCATAACACGCTTGTAATTATTCGCGTCATAACAGTACAACTGGTCATCCATGCCACCGGTTACGAAAAACTTTCCGTCCGGACTGAATTTCACACTCCGTACCCAGTCTTTCTGGTCATTCAGCGTATGAACTAACTCTCCATTCGTCACATTCCAGACACGCGCTTTATGGTCATCACCCACCGTCACGAGACGCTGTCCATCATTGCTCAACGACAACCCTGTCACAATTGGCGCTCGGCCAGTCGACGTAATCTGCTGCATCTGAATAAATCGAACCGACGAGATCCGTTTCGGCTCCGCCGATGCGAAAACGGTCATGCTCAGCGTCAAAATTGCCGCAAGACAAACCCGTAAGGAAAAGTGTTTTTTCATGTTCGGAATCCTCGATTTATCAATAACTATAAATTCCTGCGTCATCATTATCGGTCCAAACTCCGTGACTCCTTAAGAAAAAGTGGGATTTTTTGTAATTTATCAATTAAACAGATTTTTCCGGCAATAATATACATAGAATAAAAAGAAAAGTGAAAATAAACAAGAAATTTTTGTCAGGAAAAATTTCACATTTCCCTAAAATTTAACATTTATTGGGTAAAGTCATTTAAAACAAAAAAGCAGAAAAATCCGAAGACTTTTCTGCTTTTAACTCTTTCAGTTTTTCAGCTTCTACCGAATTCTGAATTATTCAGAAATTCTATATCACTCAGAAACTTCAATCGCAGCCACTTTCACGGTGACATACTTCTGACGGTGACCAGTGCGTTTACGGTAGGTCGAACGACGGGTGAACTTCTGAACCGTCAATTTCGGACCTTTCGTAATCGGTTCATAAACTTTCGCTACGACTTTCACGTTCAGCGTCGGCTGACCGATGAGCAGTTTTTCGTCCGTACGACAAGCCAGAACGTCATCAAAAACGATTTCGTCGTCTTTATTCAGACCTTCACGATAGTCAATCTGGAATTCGGTTCCGACTTCGACTTTGAACTGACGTCCACTTTCTCGAATAATCGCGTACATTGTTTTCCTCAACTTAAATTGGGTTATAGTAAAGTGTTATTTTAATGCCATAGGTAAAATAAGGAGTTATTATAACCGAATTTTCAGATTTCGCAAGGGGGGGTAAAAGAAACATACAATAAATACCGAGAAAATTTCCAATCATAAAAAAACGATTTTCCCAGTCGATAAAATTACTGAGACATATTCCCAATCGAATTTTTAGTTTTTAGGGAGAAGCGATAATCTCTCTTATTATAATATAATCGTCTAATACCCAAATAAAATGGCTATACAACACTTGAGTAGGAATTGATTTCCAGAAAGGTGAAAAAATTTTTACTCTTTTTTGCAGATTCTCTCAAAATTCCTCTTGCAGGATCCGCGAAAAGTTGTTACTCTTTATATGTCGTTAAATGAAAAATATCCCATTTTCAAAAACGCTTTCCATTTCGAGAGGTCCGACTTTCATGGCCATTAAAACGTATCGCGCAAAAAATTTGTACGAGGCTTTTGCCATGATTCAGGAAGATTTAGGCAGAAATGCTGTCGTGCTGGAGACCCGTGAAATCCGAAAATCCCGTTTTTTCGGCCTTTTTTTCGGCGATGCTTTACTGGAAGTTGTCGCAACGGATGAAATTGATGAAATTAGCGAAATTAACAGAACGAAGGAAAATCCCGGAAATTTAAGAAAATCCTTAAATTCCGATTTTTCCAGAAATTCCAGTGTTATGGCGTCTGGGATGAAAGCAGAAATCCTTTCAGCGTGCTCAAAACAGCCCCAAACGGAGGTTGAGCCGGAATTTTGGAAAACGATTCCGACTCAGGAAGTACAACTGAAATCGGAACTGAAGCCGGAACTGAAGCCGGAACCGAAACCAGAACTGAAATCGGAGCTGGGGCCAGAACCGTTTAATGCGCTGGATTTTATGACGTTTTATGGTGAGCAGATGGAATCGGTTTCTGGGGTAGAACCGGAAATTACCTCAGGAGTGGCGTCAGCGATAACACCTAACTACATTTCAGAGGCAGATTCCGTTCCTGTACCGACCGTACAGTCCTCAAATTTTCGGAAACGGCAACGATTTTCGGACGTGGATGAAATTTCCGTTACTTCTGCCACTTCCGCCCAAAAAACATTTTCTAAAAATCGTTTTTCCTCGAACGAGAGTTCAAGCGCGCTTCATTCCGACTTACTTTTCGGATGTGGGAACGGTTTTTTCGATCAGATTGCGAACCTCTCGCATTCTGGTCCGACGGGGATTTCCGCAGAATTTCGCGACGCATTATTACAGATTTACGCGAAATTGCAGACGGCCGACATGGATGAGTGTTCCATCAAGGAACTGATGACACGTCTGCGTGAGGATACATTATTATATGCAGCGACGGGAAAACGGAAGCTGAATACGGACTTAGAATTTTTGGAGCAGAAGTTACAAGAACTGGTCGCCCAAGAGATTCAGACATCTGGTCCGATTCCGATTTCACGCGGGAAACGGCACGCCGTCGCACTCGTTGGACCGACGGGTGTCGGAAAAACGACGACGATTGCAAAACTTGCGATTGATTATCGGCAGAAAAAAAACTGTCAGGTTGGCCTCATCACGCTGGACCTTTCGCGAATGGGAGCGGTTGAGCAGTTGCAGACGTTTGCGGATGTTATCGGAATTCCGATGCTCTGTGCGTCAACTCGCCGACAGATGCGCGACGCGATGTCCCGAATGGCGGATTTTGACCTCGTGCTTATCGACACAGCCGGTCAGAGTCGTGCGGGGGACATGTCACTTCAGGAAATGCGGATTTTATTCGATGTTGCCGACGTGGAAGACGTTATGTTGGTCCTTTCCAGTACGACACGGACACGGATTTTGCAACAGGCGGTCGACGCGTTTTCAAGCCTCGGAATTACGTCGCTAATACTCACGAAACTCGATGAATCGCTGGGATTAGGAAACCTTTTTCCGTTGCTTCAGACGGTAACCATGCCAGTGAGTTATCTCACGAACGGGCAGAAAGTTCCTGATGATTTCGAGACGGCCGACCGAATGCGACTCGCGAGATACATTCTCGGTGATGAACAGACCGTCGCACGATAACCGAACCAAAAATAACCGTAAAGATAAAAACTTAATTAACATAGACATAAACTCATTATTCAGGGGATGGGACTCCCGTGATTTCAGTATTCCGGCCGATTCGCTAGAACGGAACTTGAACGGAAGAGAAAAGTGGCAGGTTCCGGAAACCACGGGATAAATTCAGGAGGAATTCAGTGGCAAATCCTAAAATTTCAGCACAGTTAGACGAAGTTTGGGTCGCTTACAAGACTAATCCGACTTTGGAATTGCGGAATCAGCTCATGGAGGCGTATATGCCTCTGGTAAAATATAACGGTGAGAAAATCCGTGCACGTTTTCCGAATGAAATTGAACTGGACGACTTGATTTCCTCTGGATATTTCGGCCTGATGGACGCGATTGAATCTTACGATTTAAGTCGTGGCGTGAAGTTTGAGACGTACTGCATTCAGCGTATTCAGGGTGCCATGCTCGATGAAATCCGGAATCTGGACTGGGTTCCGCGTCTGATTCGTTCGCGCGCGTCAAAACTGAATGATGTAACACACAAGTTGGAAGTCCGTCTTGGACGTGAGCCGAATAATGCGGAAATCGCGGAAGCAATGCAGATTTCTGTACCGGAAGTAGAGAAACTGAAGAAAGAAACCACTACGGTTGGCCTGATGAGCCTCAATAATAAATGGACCGGTGAGAATAACGATAAGGATATGAATGAAGGCGACATTCTTGAGGACCGTCGCACGGAAGATCCGATTAATTCGTTGCAACGTAAGGACCTTATCAAGCTCATCACGAAAGGTCTGAGTCAGAATGAGCGTCTGATTCTTATTCTGTACTATTATGAAGAAATGACGATGAAAGAAATTGGCGCGACACTTGATCTTTCCGAAAGCCGAGTCAGTCAGATGCACTCTCAAATGATGAAGCGCCTCAAGAAACAGCTTCTTCCGCGCAGAAATGAGCTGATGCCAACATTTTAAGACGTAATTTCTTAAATTAAAGCAAAATCACAAGTAATAAACATAAAAAGAAAACGTGTAATATGAAAAATACACAGTCTGAATGTTACACGTTTTTTGGTGTTTTATGAGAAAAGAATAACGCACAGACAGAAAACAGCATAAATACATATATATAATAAAATAAGCGCACACTCCAACTTACGGAAAGGCGCTCGTTATAATAAATGAATCTATTTTATATATTTTCTATTTTTAGTTCAGTTAAAAATTGACGACAGGAATTTATCCATCGCAATTTCCATTTTCTCGGGAGTATCATAGGTGCCGGTTGCAATTTCCGCACGAACGCGATTTACTAAGTCCATACGAACATTATCTACTTTCATCCCGGAAAAAGTCACATCAGTTGCAGGAGCCGTTTCAAGCGAAGAAAGGTCCACTACATCCTGTTTGGTCTGAACATCCTGTTTCTGGGAAATCTGCGCATGACTGTCGTCGGTTTTCGCTCGCTGGACGGAATTGACCTGATTGATCCCCGACACATTCGACAATTTATTAATTTCCATTTTATTTCCCGTAAGTTTTCTATTTTTGGTTTACTTCATCGAATCCATTCTACAAGTTTATTTATACCATAAATCTTGGATGAAGTGAAGCGCAAATTCAACTTTTTTTACAATTTTTACTAATTTTTTGCAAAAAAAGTTAAACTTTTATTAAGTATACCATATTTTTGCGCTTTTTAACGCTCTTAAAAATAAAAAACTTTTAAAAATCTTTGCTTTTAAAATTACGAATTCATTATAGGCTTCCCAAAAGCCCCATCTTTTATATATTAGTATATCGTAAAATCTTATCTGGTTTATCCAGTTTAATTTGAGAAATTTTAAATTTTTCACAAAATTTATGCAATGAAACCAGATTACTCTCCGTTTTACTTGTATACTGATTCCACTTGAAAATTCAGGGAAGGGCAGCCTTTCCGGTAGTTATTTCTGGAAAACGAAATGACGGTAAAACGAAATTTTATAGTGCATCGGGTATAAAACTTTCAACAATTGTTATTTTTATGAAAAAAGGAGATTATCATGTCGAAATTTCGTTTTGTAATGGCTATCCTCGCACTGTGGACACTGATGAGCGTTACGACTTTAACTGCGCAGGAAGCTCCGGTGGCTCCGATGGCTCCAGCTGCCCCGGCTGTAACTACTCCGGAAACTGCTCCGGTTCAGAATGATGCAGAAAAGAAAGCGAAAGCGGAAGCTCAGAAGAAAGCTCAGGCCGAAAAGAAAGCGAAGGCGAATGCTCAGAAAAATGTGAACGCTCAGAAAAAAGCCCCGGCGAAACAGAATGTGAAAGTGAATAAAAATGTGAAGACGAAGGTTAATAAAGATACCGGAGAAACTGAGAAAATCATCACAATCAAAAAGACGGACACAACCACAACCGTGAAAAAGATTGTTGAGAAATAAAATAGATTGATTTTACCTAAAAAAGCGAGGCGCCCAACAGTTCCTCGCTTTTTTAGGTGATATTTGAAACCGCACGAAATTCCATTTTGCTGCCATGTCGCGTATCTGAACGACTATCGGAAAAAACGTTCTTCCTTGAATTTTAAAGTCGAATTTATATAAATACTTACTGAGGCAATTCGAATTTCTCTGGCAACGGTTCTTCTGGCGGTATCGGTTTCGTTCGTTGCTCAATTATCCAAAAAATAAACGCACCCAAGAAAAATGCTCCACCCAGAATATATATAAATGGAATCTGAATTGATTTCTGCTCTTCCTCGGCAAATTTTTCGATTTTTAACTGCGGTAAATAGTACCAAATTGGTGCTTTCGCATAAAAACATGGTGCGGTTTCCATTCCTTCCGCCCCTTCATACAGGTACAGCTTAAAAAATACTCCATCAATCACTATCGGCACCTGAATCGGTTCGTCAAGCGCGATTCCTTCCGGAATTTCAAGCGTATTTACAAGGACAGGTTCTGCGAGATTATCATCTGGCTGAATCCATAGTTCATAAAAATGGTCAAAATCGTACCCATAATCAGTTTTATCATCTTTTTTCTTTAAGAACTCCGGAATTTCTCTCTGCATAGCGAGTCTTACCGTCCCCTGAATCCGTACGGTACACCCGCGATAGGCTCCCGGCTGCTTCAAGTACTGCGCAAAAAGTACCTTTCCTAATGACGCTTTTTCCAGAGCATTTATATCTGTAACATTCAAATAATTCCAGATTTTCATTACCGTCCGTGTTTCAGACGCGTTTACAGGCGCTTTATCCTGTATATCTTCGAGCATTTCTGGGGACAAAATTTCGAGAACACGGTCTGTCCGTTTTATATCTTCTTGACGGTTTAATATTTCTGGTGGACGCTTACCGGGATCATTCCAATTCTGTAAAAGATTCCACGTTTCTTTCTGACACAGCTGCCAGCCGAGAATGAGAACCAAGCCGATTCCGAAAATCATCCGCGAATAATGACGCCGACCACGATAGGTACGAATATCATTCTGTGACATAAAAAAAAAACCTTTCTGAATGTCTTAAAAAATATTAATGAATGGTGTTTCTGTCTTTTACTGCTCAGCATTTACAATTTCCGCATCTACAACACGTGAAATATCGTTCGGATTCATGCGAAAAAGCAGACCTCGACTCCCTGCATTAATATAAATTTCCGGAAGTTCGAGAATCGTTTCCTGAACATAAACTTTCATTACGCGTTTCGTGCCGAATGGGCTGGTGCCGCCGACGTGATAACCGCTGTATTTATCCGCATCTTTCGGATCACATGGTCGCACTCCCTTTACATTTAATACTCGTGCCATCGCTTTCGCGGAAATTTCGCAGTCTCCGTGCATTAACACAATGAACGGTGTGATAGGTTTTCCCTCTGTCTGAAAAATGATGGTTTTAATTACCAGATGCTCATCGACGCCGAGTTCTCGTGCTCCGACGGCAGTTCCTCCGTGTTCTTCATATTTATAAGACATTAACTCGTACGGAATTCCTGCTTTTTGCAGTGCGCGAATCGCATTCGTCATAGGTGCTTTCATGATTTAGACTCCATGGGAAAAGTGAAGGTGTCGCAAAACGCTTTCTGGAAATCATACACACCAATAAAATCTTCTTTTTTATCACCCGGTGCAGTCCGAACTTTTCCAGCGTCGACCATATTAAAGATAATTTCACCAAAATCGTCGGTTGTGTACACACCCCACTGATTAAAAACGGTCTTGGCCATGTAGCCGAACATCCAGCGTGCCCGAATCCGAAGCGCTTCACAGAGTTCCGCACCGGAAATATGCTGTAAATTGGAGTCCGGCTCATCTTTTTCCTCATCTCCGGGACGCTGTCGTGTCGGAAGATGCCCCGTGGAACAGCCCATTCCGAGTTGTGAACGTGCAAAATCCAGCGTTTCCAGCACATAATAATACGCACTCAGACGGTAACGTGGATCTTTTTCCACAATTGAACGCAATTGTAATTGGTCAAACATAATCAATTTATTCTGCAACGTTTTTTTGAGTCTGTTTTATTCTTCAGCCAACTTATGATAAAGATAGAAATACTTATTATACCTGATTCCACATAAAAATTCAGGGAAGGAAATTCCTTCCAGTCATCGTTTCGGAACGTAAAACGATGGAAAAATGGAATTTTATAATGTATCGGGGATAAAATAAACTGGAATTCATCTTTAAAATAAATTGGTTTCAAGATTATACCAAATTTTTCTTTTTATGGAAATACCAAAAAAGTTAGACTTTCGGTTTAATTGTGCCGATTATAACAAAAAAATGGTTTATTTGGGGTGAAGTGTAAATTTTTACGTCCCAAACTTTATGGGTGACGATTTTCGAGAAAAATATGCGTTTTCCTTTATTTACATTTTTCATTTTGAGTCTTATTCTCGTGAGTTTAGTTTCAGAAAATATTTTTTCAGCTGAAATTTACGAGAAAAATAGTCATTTTCTGTCGATCTCCTCGAATAATGAGGAAATTGATACGGACTTACCGATTCCGGATTTTAATGATGAATATGAACTGGATATTCAGCCAGAAGAT
>JAUNAI010000032.1:13643-22051 GCA_030527705.1 Planctomycetia bacterium
GAAATGGAAATAGAAATGACGCACATGGCGACTATGAAGAGATTGGTGTAAATGCAGAAATTGGAGCGAAAGCAGAGATTTTTCGTGAAATTGAAAATAACGAAAATATTTCAGCGAAAGAACTTGAAGAGAAAAGTCAAGTTAAAGAGATTGGGCGAGTTAAGAAGATAGAAGAGATAAGAGAAACCGAAGAGATTAAAGAGATTGAAAGGAGAGATAGGAGAGATAGAAGATGGCGAGGAGGCAGGAAAAAATAGCAGGTTGGCGAAAACAAACAAACTGGAAAAGATAGATTTACTAGCTAAAGTCGATAAGCAGGAAGAAAGGGACAAGAATCGAGAGGCTGAAAAGACGGAAGTCGTAAAAGAAACAGAAAAAAGACCACGTCTGGTGATTGCTGCGGCGGAACCGGACGCAGTTGTGCGTGCGTCGCTGAAACCGGAAGCTCCATCTACGGAGGAGAGAGAAAATTTGCGGAAAGAGCTGGCCGAACAGAGTAAAATTTTACAGGCGCAGGCGAACGTTCTGAAAATTGTCTCTAAAATAATTGAGCCGAGTGTCGTACATATTAAAGCTGACATGACGAAACGGGGACCGCGTGGTGAACGTATTAACTTTCATGATGAAGGAAGTGGAATTATCATTTCTAGGAATGAAAAATTCTATATTCTTACGAATCATCATGTAATTCGTGAGTCATTACCGGAAAATATCGTGGTTCAGCTGTACGATAACCGAATCACCCATCCGATTCACGTCTGGTTTGATGTTGAAACCGACATAGCAGTTCTGGAAATGCGCGAAATGGACTTAATTCCAGCCACGCTCGGTGACAGTAATGCGATGGATATTGGTGATTTTGTTTTGGCTGTCGGAAGCCCTTTCGGATTAGATCGGTCCGTCACTTTCGGTATTATCAGCGCGAAAGGCCGACGTGCGATTAATTTAGACGCGAATGTGAATTTACAGGATTTTATCCAGACAGACGCCGCCATTAATCCAGGAAATTCTGGTGGTCCACTTGTTAATTTACAGGCGGAAGTAATCGCTATGAATACTGCGATTGCGAGTAGTTCTGGTGCTAACGCAGGAATTGCGTTTTCGATTCCGATTCGGATGGTCATGCTCATCGCAGATCAGTTAATTATGTACGGGAAAGCTCGTCGTGCTTACCTCGGAGTTACGCTCGATTCCAATTTCACGGCAACGCAGGCGAAATCCTACGGATTCGAAAAAGCTCAGGGAGCTCGAGTGGTTGAGGTTCAGCCTGATTCACCTGCTGCGAGAGCGAATTTTGCGGTCGGCGACATTATTTTGAAGTTTAATAATGCTTCCGTCGAGGATGAAAAACACCTTTACAATTTAGTCAATCTGGCAGATATTAATAATGAAATACCGGTTACTGTTTTCCGAAACGGAAAGGTTTACAAAATTAACATAAAACTTTTAGAACGTTAATAAACGAGAAAAATGTCCGACTTGCAAGAACATCCTTCACAGAGCGCAACATTTCCTGTTTTAGGGAACGTTACAGAATTAACCTGCCAACTTGATGGGAAAATCATTCTTGCAAAGGTTACATTTTCAGTAAAAAAAGGAGATTTTACTGCGATTCTTGGTCCGAACGGTGCGGGAAAATCAACGCTTTTAAAGTGTCTCATGCGGATTTTACCGACAGAGTCGGGCATTGCTACTCTTGGAGGGAAAAATCTGTCCCAATTTTCCTCGTGTGAGCTAGCCAGATACGTCGCTTATGTTCCACAGGCACAGATGCAGAATTTCCCGATTACAGTACGACATTTCATTGAGGCGTCGCGTTATGCCTATCAGTCACCATGGGACGCACTTTCTCCTGCAGATAAAACGGCCTGTGAGTATGCAATGACGGTAACGGACCTGGAAAATCTTGCCGATCGAGAATTAAGAACTCTCTCCGGTGGTGAATTACAGCGTGTCTGGATTGCAGGTGCGTTGGCGCAGGAAACAGAGATACTTCTGTTGGATGAAGCCGTTTCCCAGATGGATTATCGTGCGCGAAAAGAGACGCTTTCACTTCTCCGACAGCTGAATCGGGAACAAGGGAAAACCATTTTAATGATAACCCACGATTTAAATGAAGCGGTCCAAAACGCGAATCGGATTCTGGCGCTGAAGGAGGGAAAACTCATTTTTGATGGAGTGACGGCCGATTTTCTGACAGAAAAACAGTTGGAAACCGTTTTCGATACGGAATTCGTACTCATTTCCGACCCACGGCTTCCGTTTCCTGCAGTGATGTTAAAATAAGATAGTTGCTGAATAATGGGCCACTTTACAATTCGTACGCAATACATACGAGTAAATCCGTAATGGGTGACCGGGAGGGAACGTAATTAGGGAATGGTAATCACCTCCGATTTTCCGACTTTTACGGTCCGAAAACGGTCGGTGAATTCACCACTCCCTAATTCTTGAGCGTTCCGCTATTTCAGTCCGCAACCTTCCAGACACTCTTCCGGCCAGTCGGTCGCGAACGACTGAACGCCTAAATCGAGCAGACGTCGGTACGTTTCCGGATTATTTCCTTGCGTCCATGAGAGCGACTGGAAAATGATTCCGTGCGATTTAATCTGTTCACTCGCCCGGCGTAGAAATTCACTCGACGGCGCGAATGGGTCTTCTTTCGCCAAATCAGTCTGTACGTGAATCTGAAGAATATCAATTCCTTCAAAATTTACCTTTTCCAGTGCATCCAGACGTTTCTGAAGTACTTCTTCCGACTTTTTTACGTCGCTTGACCAACTTCCCATCCAGTGAATCGTTTTCGACTTCGGAGCGATTTTTTTCCAACGTACAATTAAATCATAATTCGTGCTCGCAAAAATAATCTGCTCCTGCACACCGTATTTTTCCGCCAACTTCGCAATCAATTCCGGCGACGCGCCCTTTTCGTCCACATAAAGTAACCGTTCCGGGCGATTCATCATCGACGCAAAAACCGCCTCAATCGTGGAAATCCGTTGTGTCGAAAATTCCGGGCTGAGATACGAGCCGACATCAATATTTTTAATTTCGTCCCACGTTAATTCCGCAATCCGCTTATTCTTCACCTCCTCCGACATTCCGCGACCGAGACGCTTCAAATTATCATCATGGAACGCAATCGCCACGCCGTCTTTCGTCAACCGACAATCCGCTTCCGGAATTCCACCACGTCCCCACGCCCAAAGGAAAGTTTCGAGCGTATTATCCGGACGAATATTCCCACCGCCACGGTGAAACTGAATCAGAACCGCCCGTGGTCCACCTTCCTGCGGAGGCGCAAACGGATCTACTTTTTCCGCTCCGAAGAGTGAGAATGAAAGTGTAGTTAGCGAAAAAACGGAAAGAGAAACAGTCATAATAACGTGAAAAATTCTCTTTTTCATAGGTTACCTTTCTGAATTAAAAAAAGGTGGGAAACGAACACAAGGGCGTACACCTAAATCAGGGACACCCTTGCGAAATCATTATTTATAATCAACGAAAACGGAGATTAGTAAGCCGTTTTACGTGGTGGACGGCGAGTTGTGGATTTTTCACCATCTTCGCTGTACAAACCAGAAACACTACCCGTCGAGACACGTCCTTTACTCGTCGTTGTCGGACGGACCGAGAACGTACTGTTATCCGCCTGCGGACGATAACCCATCTTACGAAGCAAATCGTTTAACTGCTGCGTTTTCGTGTTGTAATTATCCGCAGCTTTCGTCATGTTCGTGTACGTCGTCAAATGCGCTTTCTGCGATTTTTCGTCCGGTTTTCTTCCGAGCACAATCCACGACGTCTGCGATGTGACCTTACCGCTCATCTTACCATCATCTTTCTGGTAAGCATCCACGATACCACCATTCGACTCAATCAGACGAATCAGCTCGTCCAAATCACTCTTATTATCGTTGTCGATGTCGATGAACCCAACAATCGCGAAATGCTCCTCGAATCCCGGTGCCCAAGTCGGTGTGTAAATCACGTCACCCACCTTAATCGGGTCCGACTCATCTTCATTAAAGATTAACACTTCTGCTTCACGGTCTTCAGAAACATTCAGAACCTCAATCGTCCCTTTCAGACCATATTCCGTCAGGTTATTCGGTTCATAAACACTAAACGTAATCCCGCGCGTCAGGTTATCTTTACGCCCTAAGTCAATGTTTCCCTGCTTTCCGAGCGGGTCAACATAAACCAGTTCGCCCATCTTGCTTTCCGCCGGCGGGAGCTTACTTTCACGATGAATCTTTTCGAGGCTTTCAATCGTCTCCGCACGTTCACGATTCTGTTTCTTCAACTCATCATTTTCCGCCTTCTGACGGTTCAGCTCACGAGACGTCTTTTTCTTCGCAGCAAGCTGCTCTTTAATCTCTCCGTCTTTCGTGTCGATACGTGCGTTCAACCCCTCGATCTGCTGTTCCAGTCCGGCGATTGTCGTCTTGTACTTTTCTTCAGTTTCCGAGACACCAGCGGCTTTACCCTTCTCTTTCGCATCATCAACCTGAGTTTTCAGGTCGGAAATCTGAGAATTGAGCGTCTCAATTTCGGAACTCAGAGCGTTCTGGTCCTTAATTTTTCCGGTCAAGAATTCGATAACCGTCTGATAGCTCGGTTTCGCAACTTCCGGGATTCCGCCAGCAGCCGCAATGTCCGCTGCCGCTTCAGCACCATCTTCGCCACCTTCACCGTCACCATCGCCACCTTCACCTTCACCGTCCGCATCCGCTTTCGGAGCTGGGGCAGGGGCTGGAGTACCACCCTCAACGATGACGAGTTTCATGTACTTGTTGTACTGCGCCGTAATATCCGCCATTTCTTTTTCCGGACCGAGATAACTTTTCAGAATCTCGTTTTCTTTCGTCAGTTTCTCGATTTCCGCGTCTTTACCCGGAATGACTTTCACTGCCGAGTCACGTGCAATCTGCAACTCATCCGCATTTTTCTTGAAATAATACGTCGTGCCCCCGAGAACACACGCTATGATTACGAAAAGAATCAGCGCGATGGAAAGTGCCTGATTTTTACCCATGGATGACTCCTGTTTTTTTGGTATATTTTTAAATCTTGCGATTCTGGTTACCATGATTCGTTATCCGACACCGAAACGGAACTCACTCGACAGTGTTCACGACCTGTAATTCTTAAAGAAGACATTATATTATTAATATATGACCATACAGTTATAATATTGTCTCTGTGAAAAGTCCACAGGCTGAAAGTCCGTAACGGTACTATCCTATTTTATCTTAAATCGTGTCCATGTCAAGTAAAAATAAATTAAATATTTAGATATTTTTGCATTTTAACACTTTTGTTGCGCTTTTTAACATTAAAATCCGAACTCCTTGAGTTTTTTAACAAAAAATTCGATACATTCTATATTATCGAGGTACACAACTTAAAAAGAAATAACTGAAAAATAGTTAAAAAAGAAATCAGTACGAATCACTGTGTGTGAAGAAACGTGATGATAAATACTTTATTAGAATGGAGTGAAAAATGGATTTAACAGGAAAACGGGTTTTTGTGGTCGACGCGTACGGTCTGATTTATCAGCGTTTTCATGCCATGCCGTCTTATATGACCGGGAGAAATGGTGAGCCAGTAAATGCAATTTACGGTTTCATTCAGGACCTTTTTATTCTGTTAGAGGAACAGAATGTGGATTTCCTGTTTTGTGCATTCGATCTCCATGCTCCGACATTTCGGTCACAGGTATACACGGAATATAAAGCGACTCGAGAGAAAATGCCAGAAGAATTAATCGCGCAGATTCCGAAAATTAAGGAAATATTGGAGACTTTACAGATACCGATGCTTGCGCTGGAGGGGTATGAGGCAGATGATATTCTCGCAACGGTCTCTCGGATGACGTCTGAAAATGGTGGAAATTGTGTACTTGTAACAAGTGATAAAGATTCACGTCAATTAATTACTGACACTACGACAATTTTTAATATGCGACGGAATATCTATTTAGATCGTGCATATATTATTGAAGATTGGGGAATTGAGCCGGAACAGGTTGTCGATTATCAAGCATTGGTGGGAGATTCCGCAGATAATGTTCCTGGAATTGCACTGATTGGACCGAAAGCGGCGAAAGAATTACTGAATCGATTTGGAACGTTAGAAAATATTCTAAAACCAGAAAATCTGATGGAATTTTACGGGAAGAAACCCTCTAAAAGACGGGATAATCTGCTAAATGGCGTAGAGACCGCAATTATGTGTCAGAATCTCGTACGACTTGACCAGCATATACCTATTACAGTAAAATGGGAGGAAGGCGCAACAGAAAAGTTCGATTTTGGTGCATGCCGACCACTTCTGGATTATTATCAGTTCCGTAGTCTGATTATGAAAGCAGCTACGCTCGGAAAGAAAAATGGTACGTGGACGGATATGGATGATAATGGGGAGAATCTGAGTGTTTTCTCCACAGGTTTAGGTGAGGTAAATCTTATTCCTGGGTTATTCGGAGCAGAGAAAAATCAGGAAGGGGTAGCAAAAAATAGCACAGAAAAAAGCACAGAAATTAAAGATTCAGCTATTTCGGAAAATAAAGATTCATCATTGATTATAACTTCTGAAGGTTCAGAAACGTTTTATAACTCCGTTATGAATCATGTTACACTTCCAATTTTTAAAGGAAGTTTCGACGCAGAATCATTTTTAACGCAGAAGCTGGAACGGAAGCTAATTCTTCCGCCGATACTTTTTACGGAGGAAAATTTTGCGCAGTTGAAATCCTTTACAGAGACAGAAAAGTCGTTAGGTTTTGAAAATCAGGAAACTCAGGCGGACCTTTTCGGTTTTTTTAATGAACAAGAAAAGGTTACACAAGAAAAAACGATAGTGAAAGTAGAAGAAAACCAACTTGAGTTGTTTCTGGCTGAAAATCGAGAGGCACTGGAAGATTCTTCGGTTCTGAAAATTGGTTTTAATCTGAAAAGAGTCAGAAATTGGCTTAGAAGAGCGGGATTTTCATTACACGGACCGCAATTCGACGTAATGGTAGCGGCATATATTCTGGAACCGGACGGGCGACACGCGACGCTCGGAGACCTGGCAGAAAACTGTCCTGAAGCGGCTACCGTTTCATCGGAAATTACCGAATCAGATGAAATTCAGACAGAGTTTCTGGATAAACTATTCAGAATCCAGATTAAGCGTTTAAAAGCGTTGAATCTAGACCCTGTCTGTTTCTGTCTGGAATTTCCCCTAATAGAAGTTCTCGCAGAAATGGAATTTCAGGGAATTTATCTGAATAAGAAACGGATGGCTGAAATTTCACGGAAATTTCAGCAGCGGATTGACACGGTGAGTGCTGAGTTATACAGAATGGCAGACGAGGCAGAAAATGCAGCTGGAATGGAAAAACGTGTGGAAAAACTGAATCTAAATTCCACACCACAGCTACGGAAATTGTTATTCGAGACGATGAAACTGACGAGTAGTCGTAAAACGAAAACCGGCTTGAGTACGGACGCACAGACCCTGGAAGAACTGTCGGTGCAACATCCATTCCCTGCGCGACTGCTGGAGTATCGGCAGATGGTGAAGTTGCAAAATACGTATGTTGAGGCACTTCCAAAACTGATTTCCACCTATGACGGGAGAATCCATACAACGTTTAATCAGACGGTGACGGCAACGGGACGGTTAAGCTCCAGCGATCCGAATTTACAGAATATTCCGGTTCGGAGTGAGGAGGGAAAACTGATACGGAGTGCGTTTATGCCGGAAAAGACGGGGTGGGCGTTTGTGTCAGCCGACTACAGCCAGATTGAGTTGCGGGTACTGGCGCATTATTGTGGTGATGAGAATCTGTGTGAAGCATTTCAGAAAGATCAGGATATTCATGCTCGTGTGGCGAGTCAGATTCATGGAATCCCGCTGGAAGAGGTGACTTCTGATATGCGTCGAGCGGCGAAAACGGTGAATTTCGGGGTGATTTACGGGCAGTCATCGTATGGATTGGCGGGACAGTTAAAGATTCCGCAGGGAGACGCGCGTGATTTTATTCATGCGTACTTCCGACAATTTCCAGCAATTCCGTCGTTCTTGGACACGGTTCTGGAATTCGCACGATTAAACGGTTACGTACAGACGATTTTTGGACGGCGACGCGCACTTAAGGGAATTCGGCAAGAACGGAGGGGACAGCTGAATGGTAGTGAGCGAATGGCGGTAAATACGGTCATTCAGGGGTCTGCAGCGGATTTAATTAAGCTGGCGATGCTCCGTGTTTACGCTCGGTTACAGCGCGAGGCGTTAAAGTCACGTTTACTATTACAAATTCACGACGAGTTATTGCTGGAATGCCCGCCGGAGGAAATTACGCAGGTACAGAAGATTCTCGAGGAAGAAATGACTGCCACGTGGGAACTTTCTGT
>JAUNAI010000033.1:0-21804 GCA_030527705.1 Planctomycetia bacterium
ATAAAATGCACTATAAAATGTCACTTTACCGTTATTTCGCGTTGCAGAAATGACTACCGAAAGGACCGCCCTTTCTTGAATTTTCAAGTGGAATCAGCATAATTTGGTTCATATCGCAAACAGAATAAATTTTATATTATCAAGCCACCCCCTTGACAACATTCTTTTATGTGTTAAAATAAAATATAAGGATAATTATACCTTGAATAAAAACACCATAAAATCACGCTTAGTAGAAAGTCACCAAAATGCTGAATAGTACATCGCAAAATACTCGCAACCATCGTTCCATGCACCTTGAAAACCTTGAGGAACGTCAACTCTTATCCTCAACCCCGTGGCAATCGGGAGTTGAGCAGGTCCCTGCAGAAGTTATTCTGGAGACCGCTTCTTCCTCCACACTTTCGGAGGTCGACTACACCATTCCGGTTACCTCCTCCGAAATTACCGTTCCCTCCATGTATAATACGAACGATTATACTAAAATCTACCAATTTCTTGAATTAACAGACGCCAAAGGGGTGAAAAATGGGATGAAGCTAAACGCGTCATACACGGCAACCGATGTGAACACATGGACTGGAGTGAGTTGGACTGAAGTTGACGGAAAATTGTGTATTTCCAGAATTTCATGGGAAAATTTAACGGCAGAAAATATCCTTGATGGTCTCTTAGACCTTTCCAACTGTTCAAGTCTCAAAACCCTTAAATGTACAGGATATGAGCTTATGGGACTGGACGTTTCCGGTTGCAGTGCGCTACTCGACCTAGACGTTACGAATAATCAATTAGTTCAACTTCATTTATCCGATTGTACGGAGCTCAATTATCTATCTTGTGCAAACAATAATTTAACCACACTGGAAATTTCTGGCTGTACCAAGCTCACACATTTACGCTGTGAAAACAACCAGCTTGACTCCTTATACCTGACGGCATGCCCGGAACTGATCGAACTTGCATGTTCCAGCCAACTACTTGAGCAAATTACGTTTCATTCCAATCACGTTGAAAATCAACTCAAACTTATCAACACAGATGGAACGGACTGGACCATTTACGACACAGATTCCAATAAAATCACGGTCACGAATGATGAATACCGACTTTCAGCAGGTGCGCATCATCTTGTAACCACCAACAATGTGGGAGTTTCCCGTACGATCTCATTCATCTTCTACCATCCGGGAGAAATCCATAATTTACAGCAATTCCTGACCCACATGGACGATACTGGGTTAACGAACGGTGCGAAACTGAATTCCAGATTTAACATCAACGATCCTCAAACATGGGACGGTATCCGTTGGGAAAAAGTAGACAACATAATTCACATTTCAGAAATTGACTGGTCTGGAACAGGGCTTACAGGGACTCTTAATCTTTCAGATTCCATGAGATTACAATCTCTCGACTGCTCCAATAACCAAATTAAAACGTTATCGCTAAGTAATTGCGCCAATTTAGCCACATTATCATGTAATGGAAACCTGTCACTTTCAACATTAAATGTTTCCGGGACGGCAATTACCTTACTATCCTTGGCAAGCTGTTCCAATATGGACACCCTAAACGCCTCTTCCTGTCTGAAATTAGAGGCATTCGACAGCGACTCCTGCACAATCGCAGAGCTAAATCTCTCGGACTGTATGGCCTTAACGACTTTCGACTACTCTAATTGTCAGATTCAGACGCTGAATCTTTCTCGTTGCCGATCATTAACCAGTCTGTATTACACGGATGACCAGACCCTTACCAGACTGAATCTTTCCAGTTGCTCTTCCCTAACGACCATTGATTGCAGTAACAACGCACTTACCGAACTAAATGTTACGGGATGCTCTATGTTACAGGATCTGTACTGTTCCAACAATCAATTAATCGCACTGGAACTGGCAGGGTGTAATTCACTTTCCGAGTTGGTCTGTTACTCCGAGACACTCCGAACAGTCTACCTTTCCCGGATGAACCAAACCACCATTTTCTTGGAAGACAGTAACAATACGTGGACATTCAAGGATAAAGATGGAAATACAATCGCCACAGAATCTGACTGTTTCTTCTACTCAGAAAAAATGGTTGCCACGAATGAAGAGGGACAAACGATTGAATTCATTTATCAAGAAGATCAATATAATCCGTCAGACCTTCAGCTTTTAAGAACGTTCCTGGCTCAGACAAACGAAAATGGTCTCAGTAATGGTGAATTAATTACCCCCAATTTCGACATTAATTCTCCTGCAACTTGGGCAGGAATCACTTGGACTTATATTGACGGTTGTCATTATCTAACAGACATCAACTGGAAAGGCTGCGAGCTGACAGGAGTTCTGGACCTTTCAGAATGTGTAACTCTTGAAAGAATCGACTGTTCCTTAAATCAACTTGAAGAACTGATTCTTTCCGGCTGTACATCCCTGACTGAAATTGATTGTTCCGACAATGATTTAATGGAATCGTTAAACGTCTCCGATTGTACAGCCCTCGAATATCTGATTTGTTCACTCCCGAATCTTCTCGAACTGGATGTGACAGGGTGTACCAATCTGATTCAATTGGAGTGCATCTTAACACGCCTTTCCTCCTTGGACATTTCCACGTGTGACTCCCTTGTCTCCCTGAATTGTTCCCAGAATGAAGAGCTCGCTTCATTACTGGTGGCGAATTGTGCGATGTTACAGGTTTTAGACTGTAGTGACTGTGCTCTCACAGAACTGAATGTTTCGGGTTGTTCCTCACTGGTGGCATTAAACAAGGAAGGAAACCAACTGACCACCCTCAACGCAGCCAATTGTGTTTCCTTATCCATGTTACAAATTTATGAATTCGAGAAACTTGCGTCATTAAATATTAACGGGTGCACCTCGCTGAAGATGCTGGAATGTCTCGGAAACGTCGCTCTTACGTCGATTAATGCGGAAGGTTGTACCTCGCTTACCACATTAGAATGCAGTTATAACGCCCTTACGGACTTAAATCTTGCCGGCTGTATAGCACTCGAAACCTTAAATTGTGTCGGAAATCAATTCACCATGCTCGATTTATCACAAAATTCTGCAATAAAAGAGCTAGCGTGTTATTCCAGCGTACTGGTTGCAGTCATTCTTCCGGAAAATGGAAAACAGAATCCGGTAGTCAATCTGAATTATGATTCCGACTCCACTTGGGTATTTAGCGACCGCGACGGAAATGTTCAGGGAACCACCCGTAATGGCATTTATACCATTACGACACTTCCCATAACGGCAACCAGCGCGGACCAGTCCCACATGATATTTTTCGGGACGACACAGCCTCTATTTTTAGAAGGAGTCACACTTTCGAGCCAGTCGGCCAATATCGGCGATTCTCTCACTGTCACCACGAAACCATCGACTGCAACCGTAACGTACCAATGGTACCGACGTTCTGTCATCGACGGAGAATTCGTGGCCATTGAAGGAGCCACTTCGGCCACTTACCAAACGACGGATGCCGACAGTAACCGTTATCTAAAATGTATCGTAACGGGAACCGATGACTATGTTGGCCATATTTCTACATCAACGGTTTATGTCAAGAACGTCCAGACTTGGGGAGAACTCGCATTATTCAGCAATTTCAACGAGTCGGCCAGTAACCAGTTCACCCTGTCAGCGAGTGTCATTTTCGACGCAGTCCTCGGTGGTCCGCTAACCATGGATATTCATTTCAATCCGGACGAGGTGGAATTTATGGGCTCCGTTCCTGAAAATGCTGGACGAATCACAGTTTCCGTCACTTCTGCTGCCGACATTTCCCAGAAACTTTCAGAGCTTGGATTCCAGCTGAAAAATGGAATTTCGACCACGACCATGTCCGTTGAGCTGAAAGACGCAACAAAATTTGACACGTTGAAAGATTTTATTCGTATATCCAGTACGCCGAGTGAATTCAAGACGGTATCAACGACCCAAAATCACCAGCTGGGAAGTCATGCTTTCACCGCCGACATGCCATATGTCAACGAGTGGAACAATTTTAATCTAGAAATTTGGACCAGTTCATTCCAGAACCGGAATTTTGAAATCTCCTATGATTCCACGATTTACACCCTTGATTTTGCGACTTGTGAAGCGTTGCCTGACTTTGGATTAACATTTAATCAGGTCACCACTCAGAATGGCCAGACCACCCTATCCGTCGGCGTCGTGGGCAAAAACACGGACGTCGCGGTTTCGGAAAACACGCTCGTTGCCGTCCTGCGATTCAAGCCAGCCTCACATAAAGGAGGGATTTCTGCTGGTGAATATGTAGAAAGAATCGTTTCCGTTGATGATGTCACTCAAACAACGAAAGCGTATTCGGTAGCCTATGATTTAAATAATAGTGGTGAAGTTGACATTAATGACCTCGTTATATTCGCACGTTATTTCGGTACGACTGCCGGCAACAATCCTAACAGTTATTATACGGAGGCGTGGAAATCCGACTTCAACTCGAGTGGAGGTATCGAGATTAACGACTTGGTGTTTTTTGCACAGAATTATGGTAACAAGCCTGCTTCTGCTAATAGTGTTTCGTATCCGTTAAATTATAAACCGGGCCAGCCTGTGCGACCTGTTACGGTTTTCGCGACGGAAAATAACGAAATGGAAAACATACTAAAACCAGTTTCATCAAATGTTGACTCACGAATTCCCACCACACTGGCCGTCACAGAAACGAACGCGCAGGTTATAAACGTCACGGACTTCGCGATTTCCTCCTATTTCGACGAAAAAGACGAGGAAGAACAGAAATTGGAAGAAAAACGGCTTGAAGACTGGAAAAAATGGGGGTAATCGAAAAAAAATTATCAATTTTCCCGATTACCCCCCCTTTTGGGAATCGAAAAATATGATAGAATATAGAAGTATTTATGTCTGTAAATAGGTTGAACAGACGTATGGTCAGCGTTTGCATAAGGAGAAAATCTACGATGCAGTATTCGCACGAAGTGGAAAACATGGTTTGTGTCGCCAAAGGCGTAAATCACGGACCGGCCCCGATTCCGGAAGAAGGAAAATGGGTTAAAGTTAAGGAAATCAAGGACGTTTCTGGATTCACGCACGGTATTGGCTGGTGTGCCCCACAGCAGGGAGCATGCAAACTGTCGCTGAATATTAAAGAAGGTATCATCGAGGAAGCCCTCGTCGAAACCATTGGTTGCTCTGGAATGACGCACTCCGCCGCGATGGCTTCGGAAATCCTTCCCGGTAAAACCATCCTGGAAGCCCTCAACACGGACCTCGTTTGCGACGCGATTAACACCGCCATGCGCGAACTCTTCCTGCAGATTGTCTACGGTCGTAGTCAGTCCGCTTTCTCCGACGATGGTCTCCCGGTCGGTGCTGGTCTGGAAGACCTCGGAAAAGGTCTCCGTTCCCAGGTCGGTACGATGTACGGAACCAAAGCCAAGGGTACCCGTTACCTTGAAATGGCGGAAGGTTACGTTCTGAAAATCGCGTTGGACGCCGACAATGAAGTGATTGGTTATCAGTTCGTCCAGCTCGGAAAAATGATGGAAGCCATCAAAAAAGGTATGGATCCGAAAGAAGCTTTCGAGAAAAATATCGGTACCTACGGTCGTTTCGCCGATGCCGTCAAGTATATTGACCCGCGTCAGGAATAATTCACATTTCGCAGAAATATTTGATAAAGGATATAAAAATGCCGTTATTCGAAAGTTACGAACGCCGAATCGCTCAGATTCAGCCGGTTCTCGATAAATATGGCTTCGCGAATATGGAAGCCACTAATGAATTCTGCCTTTCCAAAGGTGTTGACGTCCGCGCTATCGTTCAGGGCATCCAGCCGATCGCCTTCGAGAACGCTGTTTGGGCTTACACCCTCGGTTGCGCCATCGCCATGAAAGAAAATTGCGTGAAAGCCGCCGACGCTGCTGAAAAAATCGGTCAGGGTCTTCAGGCGTTCTGCATTCCGGGTTCCGTCGCTGACCAGCGTAAAGTCGGTCTTGGTCACGGAAACCTCGGCGCGATGCTTCTCCGTGAAGAAACGGAATGCTTCTGCTTCCTCGCTGGTCACGAATCTTTCGCCGCTGCGGAAGGTGCTATCGGTATCGCGATGAAGGCGAACAAAGTCCGTCAGAATCCGCTCCGCGTCATCCTGAACGGTCTTGGAAAAGATGCCGCCCAGGTCATCAGCCGTATTAATGGTTTCACCTATGTTCGTACCGAGTATGATTACTACACGGGTGAACTGAAGGAAACTTTCGTGAAGTCCTACTCCGATGGACCGCGTGCCAAAGTGCGTTGCTTCGGTTGCGATGACGTGAACGAAGGTGTCGCGATTATGCGTCACGAAGGTGTTGACGTCTCCATTACGGGTAACTCCACGAACCCGACGCGTTTCCAGCACCCGGTCGCTGGCACGTACAAAAAATGGGCGAATGAAAATGGCAAGAAATACTTCTCCGTCGCGTCTGGTGGTGGAACGGGTCGTACCCTTCACCCCGACAACATGGCTGCTGGTCCGGCTTCTTACGGTATGACCGACACCATGGGTCGTATGCACTCCGACGCTCAGTTCGCAGGTTCTTCCTCCGTTCCGGCTCACGTTGAAATGATGGGTCTGATCGGTATGGGCAACAACCCGATGGTCGGTGCCACGGTTGCTTGTGCGGTCGCTGTTGAAGAAGCGATGAAATAATATCTCAACGCTCACAGCCTCCCCTAACCTCAAAATTTCATAAACAAGATGAAATCTTAAAGCGTCGAAAATTACGGTAAAAGAACGTTATTTTCAACGAAACGCGAAAATAACTCAGAGTATTTTAACGCGGAAAATGAAATCATTAAATTTCCCACAGATCCACAGATTTTCACCGAAATGAGTGAGAGCTGTGGGAAATGAAAATGATTTAAGTCATTAAATTTCCGTTTTACGTGATTCTGTATTTTCGGCATTTTTCACAAAAGAAACATTTTTTACAGAAGAGACAGATTTCACAGATAGATTTAAATTATCATAACTATTAAAATCAGTGAAATTCTGTGTGTCTATGTGAGATTTAAAACTACTGTTTTTCCGTAAAATCTGTGGGATATGAAATTTAAGATTAAAAGGGAGGCATAATTATTCTTTTCTCGTGATTTATAATACAACATTAATCAAAAATTGCATTTTTATTTTTCTGTGATTTCCCTGATAGTGGCTACCTTTACCATTCAGACAGAAACGTCGTAACTGGTCTTATGGAAACTGAAGCGCCGAGATGTATATCTGTATGAAAGTTCATGGTACTAAGAAAAGAGTCAACGAATACGCAAAATCAATTTGCACGATTTTCATAAAAGATTTCAAAAACTGTTTTTAGCAAAAAATAAAATCAAAAGCGACTTTTAGCAATTGGTGCATTTTCACTATATTATTTAATCATTTTTTATTTATTTTAGATGAAAAAGTAAAAAACTGTGAAAAATAGTGAAAAAACATGATAATTTTAAAATTAAAAAATTTTCATCTCTGAATAGTTTTAACAATTCGTATATACACAATTTAACATTATGTACAGATATAGAACATTTTTACATCTCTAGAAAATTAAATGATTTAAATTTATTCTTTTGTATTCGATTTTACAGAAAAATACAGATCAAACTCTCAATTTTAAGTATTTTCATTTTGAAGTTTTTTAAAACAGGGTTATTTCACACATAACACCGTTTTTATAGAACATTATAAGAAAAAAACACCCCAAAAATATTTCTGTTTCATGATTTGATTATGGAATTCAAAAAACTCATACTCTTTCTTGTTATTGCACTAAAAAATTAAAGTAAAATTCACGATCATTCACTGTCACACTTTTTTTAAAAATTTTAACACAATAATTTAAAAATTAAAGCAAAATACCTTAACCCTACTTGACAAACGATAACACTTCGACTATGATTACTTTTAGAATCTAAAATTGTATATTATACAATTTTAATTACGAACCAGGGATTGGGCACATATACATTTAGAGGATATTTCACATGAAAAGCCACAAAACACTGCATAAATTCTTCACAAGTTTTCAATCATCAGACAATTCATATCCCAAATCAAGCTCTTTACGGCTCGAATGCCTTGAAGAGCGTCGCCTTTTAAGTGTCACCCCAGTAGCTGACTACGAAGAATTGCGCACCGAATATGCGGAATTTTCTCTGCCCGAAGATAGCGAAACGATCAATATCATCGAAATCACGAATGAAAATTTATCGATAGAGAGCCTCAAAACCGCGATTTCTGAAGCGCAATCGACCGCAGAAGAGGATTTAATTGTTCTCCGAACGACAAGCGACAAGAACGCCATTGAATTTTCTTCCAGCGCAGATACGTTGTCGATTAATTTCTCGTCAACAGACTTCGGAGCGATTTCCATCATTGCGACGGGCGATGCACCGTTGACAATCGACGCCAAAAACTTAAATCGAATTTTAAGTATCGGCAACAACGCAGATGTCAAATTGGGGAACCTTACCTTCCAGAATGGCTACGTCGACGGCGACGGAGGTGCGATTTACCAGACGGGTGGTAGTGGTGTGTACTCGAACATCACGGTGAGCGACAACTTCGCGACGGGCAAAGGCGGCGGTATTTACAGTAGCGCGAATACGGAGATCGTCGATAGCGTTATCACGGAGAACAGTTCGAGCGGTGACGGCGATGGGATTTATTTTTCTCCGAGTAATGTAGCGGGACGTAATTTAACATTGATGAACACGTCGGTGACATCGAATCAAGGGGCTGGCGTTTATGTGTATATGGGTTCCCAGTCAATAATAACGATTCAAAATAGTCATCTTGACGGTAATAGCGGTTATGGTTTATATCTGTATGGCTGTAGCTATTATTCCCAACTGGCAACCATTACCGAAACAACAATCAATGATAATAGGAGTGGCGTCTATGTACAAGGCTATCACAGTAATTATCGTTTAACCTTCAATGTCACCGACAGTGAGATTAGTAACAACCGAGGAGTAGGTCTTTATTTCGTTAATTATGTAAACTCAACGTTAACGAATGTAGATATCTTAAATAACCAAAATCGTGGTATATGTATTGATGATAGCAACAATAATATTTCTGTAATCGATAGTACCATTAGTGGTAACCAAGCAACCAGTACGAATACATATTATGCGACGTTAAATGGCGGTGGAATTTACAACAAGGGTACATTAAACCTTACGAATACGGAAGTCAGCAACAACACGGCGAAATCGGTCACGACCACAACGAGTAACAGTACGAGTTATTATTCCCGTTCGTACGGCGGCGGTATTTACAACACCGGTACGTTGAATCTTACGAACGTGACGTTATCCGGTAACGTCGCAACAGCAGAGACCGCGCACGCCAATACCCAACGCGCTAGTTATGGTGGCGGTCTTTATAGTCTTGACGGCAATGTAACGATAAAGAATTCGATCATTGTAGAAAATACGGCGATTAATGATGGCGGCGGTTTAAATATCAATACGAACACGAACGCTAATATCTATAATACGATAATCGCGCGTAATAAAGCGACTTATGGTGGCGGTTTATGTCACTTTTCGAATTTGCACATCTACAACTCCACGATTGTAGATAACGAAGCGACAAGCTTAGGAGGTGGTATTCGTAATAAAGGTCAGCTTTATATTTACAACACAATTGTTGCAAACAACGCCTCGCCTGATGGCACAGATATTAGTACTGTTTCCGGCGATTACCGAACTATGGTTGCGAATTCGTTGATTGGAAACGGCGATTACACGACCGGGAAAATGTTTGAAATTGGAGACGGTTGTCTTGTTGGCACGACGGACGCGCCGTTAGACCCGGGTTTTGAGGACCCTGTTTATGGAAACTATCATCTGCTTTCCACTTCAATTGCTATCGATGCAGGAAACGACTTGCTTACGCAAAGCGAAACGGACTACGACGGCAATCCGCGTACTCAGGGAACGCACGTGGATATGGGAGCCTATGAATTTACATCACTTCCACCGGACGGTGACCCGGAAACGGCCTCTACCGTGGTTACAACTGCGCGAGACATTGTTGACGCCTGGGACGGATTGATTTCGTTGCGCGAAGCGGTCGCGTATGCCGAGGCGGGCGATACAATCACGTTCGAAACCGCTGTTTTTGGTGGTGGCGCGCCTGTTTCGTTGGGTGGAACGGCAATCACAATTGACAAATCCCTAACGATTCAAGGTTTCGCTGCGGATAATCAGGTAACGATCGACGGTAAGGGATTAAGTCGCCTCTTTACGGTGAGCGGTGGCAGTTCAACGGAGTTGACGCTCAAGAATCTGAACCTGACGAATGGTTACACGACGGGCGCAGGTGGAGCGATTTATGCAACGAGTAATTTAACATTAGTTGGTGTGACGTTTGACAAGAACCGAGCTGTGGGTTCAGGCGGAGCGGTTTATGTGAGTGGCGTACTCCAGGCGACCGATTCGACCTTCACGAACAATCAATCGGGTAGCGACGGTGGTGCATTACATCAAAATGGCGGACAAGGTATATACACCAACATCACGGTGAGCGACAACTTCGCGACGGGCAAAGGCGGCGGTATTTACAGTAGCGCGAATACGGAGATCGTCGATAGCGTTATCACGGAGAACAGTTCGAGCGGTGACGGCGATGGGATTTATTTTTCTCCGAGTAATGTAGCGGGACGTAATTTAACATTGATGAACACGTCGGTGACATCGAATCAAGGGGCTGGCGTTTATGTGTATATGGGTTCCCAGTCAATAATAACGATTCAAAATAGTCATCTTGACGGTAATAGCGGTTATGGTTTATATCTGTATGGCTGTAGCTATTATTCCCAACTGGCAACCATTACCGAAACAACAATCAATGATAATAGGAGTGGCGTCTATGTACAAGGCTATCACAGTAATTATCGTTTAACCTTCAATGTCACCGACAGTGAGATTAGTAACAACCGAGGAGTAGGTCTTTATTTCGTTAATTATGTAAACTCAACGTTAACGAATGTAGATATCTTAAATAACCAAAATCGTGGTATATGTATTGATGATAGCAACAATAATATTTCTGTAATCGATAGTACCATTAGTGGTAACCAAGCAACCAGTACGAATACATATTATGCGACGTTAAATGGCGGTGGAATTTACAACAAGGGTACATTAAACCTTACGAATACGGAAGTCAGCAACAACACGGCGAAATCGGTCACGACCACAACGAGTAACAGTACGAGTTATTATTCCCGTTCGTACGGCGGCGGTATTTACAACACCGGTACGTTGAATCTTACGAACGTGACGTTATCCGGTAACGTCGCAACAGCAGAGACCGCAAGTTCCTACACCCAACGCGCAGGTTACGGCGGCGGTATTTATAGTACCGGCGGTAAAGTGACGATAAAGAACTCCATCATCGCGGAAAATACGGCACTGGGGGCGGTTTCGGATATTTCGGGGACGGCGATAGGGAAAAATAGCATGTCGTCGTACGCAAGTTGGGCGGACGGGTCGGAAAATAATTTGTTGTATAGCGCGGGAATGCCACTTTTTGTCGATGCTACGAATAAGAATTATAATTTAGTCGCTGGCTCTTACGCGATTGATTCCGGCTCGGACGAGATGGCGAAAGCGGCAGGAATTGATGATTTGTCTCTCGATGTTGCGAATAATCTGCGATTCAATCGAACGATCGACATGGGTGCTTATGAATATACAGGAGATGACTTCCTGCGCGAAACACCGAGTACCGTGGTGACAACGGAACAGGATGTTATCGATTTTACGGATAATCTGATTTCGTTGCGTGAGTCGATTTTCTACGCGAATATGCTGGAGGAAAGTATAATTACATTCGATTCTAACTTGGCGGGGAAGACGATTGCGCTTCAGCAGGGTGAGTTACGGATTTCGTCCAGAGTGACGTTCGATGCGTCGAATTTGTATGACGAAATGGCGGATGCACCGGGATTGACACTCGACGCGCAGGGAAATGGGCGGGTGTTAAATATCGTGACAGGAACAAGCGTAGCACCGGTGAAACTGGTGGGAATTAACCTTGTAAATGGTCAAGGAAGTCTGTCAGGAGGAATTGTTTACGTTTCCGGCGCGTTGGAGTTGGTAAAGTGTGCGATTTTTAATGAAAACGGACAGTCAGACAAGAATTATGATAGCCTAATTTACGTGAATAATGGCGGAAGTCTGATGATTAGTGATTCGAGCATCGTGGGAACGGATAACGACAGTGCAGTTGCAGGTCGTCTATATCGGTATAATTCCAGTTCGACGTCGTTAATCATTACCAATAGCGTTTTAAGCGGCAAATTGGAATATTCGAGCGGGAATAGCTCGGCACTTCGGTTATTGGAATCCACTCTTGTTGGTACACTGACGGTCTTATCTGGAGCATGTATTACGGTTGGAGACAGTCTGGATTTACAGGGCACGTTGAAGTTTGCCTCTTCGGGGTATCTGTATGTTCCTAATTCAACCGTGATTAATGGTTTTGGGTCGATTGTACTTACGGATACGGCTTCTACGCAGATTTCGATGGGTGAAAATACGACGTTGACGCTTACGCCGAATATTACATTAACAGGAACGGGTAAAATTGCTGGTGTTAGTGCTACATTGCGTAATGAAGGAATTGTAGCTCCCACGGGAACTATCACAATTACGGGACATTATGTTCAGAGCGAAACGGGCGAATTAGCGATTCGACTGTGGGATAATAAAGGGTACGACAAGCTCGCGGTAGGAAAAACGCTCATTATGGACGGAACGATTTCTTTACTGCAGCATGATTATTATATTCCAACGGATACGACAATTTCATTCCGTCCGATTACGTATTCGAATAAGGAAATTGATATAAATCTGGAATATGACGGTTTCCTTTTTGCGGGTATTACGGAAATGGGAAGTGAATGGGGAAGTAGTGCCTTTATTCTGACTGTCGGAAATCAGTCTGGTCCGCGAGTCGCGTCGATTTTGCCGTGTACGAATGCGTCGCGAGCGATAACGAAGCCGTATTTTGATATTATTTTCAATCAGGGAATTAGTGCGAATTCGTTTAGTACGGGCGATATTCGGATTACGAATTCCAAGGGTGAAGAGATTCCGATTTCGTCGTTGCAGAAACTCTCTTCTAGGGGTGATACATGGCGCGTGACAATGGGAATTAACGACAAGTTTAATGGAGATTATCATGTCGTTATCGGTCCAGAAATCACGAATACGCTCGGTCTTGGTATGAATCAGGATGGTGATAGCGTTAATGGTGAAGATTCCGACTTCTTTGAGGGAGATTTCACGATTGCGTTACCGGACCTGAAAGTTTCGCTATCGGATGATTTCCCACCGGCGTCGGCATATCTCGGTGAGGCATTCGATATATCGTGGATTGTGTCTAATGTCGGTGTTGCGGATGCGTTAGGGTCGTGGAATGATCGGATTTATCTCTCGAAGGACGCGAAATACGACAGTAGCGATATGTTACTAACGACGGTGTCGTGCGGAACGGGGGCAAGTTACGGCGTCGCACTGGAAGTGGACGGAACATACACGAAATCGAAGCGTGTTGTGTTACCAATGGATGCAACAAAATGGACACCGGGAACGTATTATTTAATTGTTTACACGGACGTCAATCAGTCCATTTTAGAGTATACGGAACAGAATAATAATATCGTTAGTCGCGCAATTACACTTGAATATCCGGAACTGGCGGATTTAACGGTGAGCGATGTTCATTGCGTTTCGACCGGAGTAAAACCAGGCGGAACGGCGGATGTTGTGTGGACGGTGAGTAACATTGGTGAACGTCCGACGAATGGTGCGTGGCGTGAGATGGTTTATATTTCCTCGGATGGAACGCTCGAAAATGCGACATTATTGCGGACGCTTACATATCGGCCAGAGTATCCGTTGCAGGCAGACCGACCGTCGGAAGTACGACGTACGACAGTGACGATTCCGAAAACGGGTTTTGATGGAGATGTGTATTTTATCGTAAAGACGAATACGCAGAATGATATTGTTGAACTGGAAAAAGAGAATAATATAAGTATTTCTTCGACGCCAATTTCCATTCCGAAAACGTTAGCGTTGACATTTGGTTCGGAAACGGCGAAAACCGTGGTGGAGGGAACGACCGTTCGGGCGACGGTGACGCGCGGTGGGAAATTAGATGAGGAAATGACGGTTACACTGGAAAATCGGAATCCTGAATCGTTCAGTATGCCGGAAAGTGTATACATGCCGGCTGGTCAGGCAAGCGTAACGTTTAATGTGGTAGCTAAAACTGACGGAGTAATTGACGGAACGCAGATTGGCACAATGGTGGCGAGAGCGGAAAGTGAAAATCTATCCGCGCAGGCAACATTGACCGCGACGGATCTGGATAAACCAACATTGACGTTGAGTGTGGATAAAACGACATTTGCGGAAGGCGATACGGCAACATTTACGATTACGCGCGATTATGCGGTAGATAAGAAATTGTATGTGAACCTGAAGCAGAGTTCGGCGGGGCAGTTTGACTTACCGGGAAGTATCGTTTTTGAGGCGGGTGAGACGACGAAAACGATTACAACGGTCGTCCGAAATGATGATACGCCGGAAAATGACGAGACGGTAACGGTTTCCGCGTGGGCGACGGGATATGCAAATGCGAGCGTGGTTGCTTATGTTGAAGATGATGACGAGCCGACGTTGAAGCTGACGTTCGCTACACCGACTGTTCAGGAGGGAAGTGGGTCGAATGCGTTCGTCGGGACGGTTTCGCGCGCGGAAGCGACTTCTGAAAATCTGGAAGTGAAACTGACGTCGAATAATACGAATAAAGTATGGGTTCCCAGTGCGGTGATTATTCCGGCGGGGAAAACATCGGTGGAATTTCAGGGCGCGGTTCTCGATGATGGCGTTGTCGATGGGGACACGGTCGTTACGGTGACGGCGACGGGGATTATTCCGTCATGTGGTTGTACCATGCCGGCAGGGAGTACGGGGTTTGTGTTCGCGACGATTACCGTTTTGGATAACGACGGACCGGCACTGACGATGGAGCTGACGAAAGCGATTCTGGTGGAAGGCGAAACGGAAGCGTCTTGGTTGACGGTCTCGAGAAATACGGAAGATGTGTCGACAGATTTGGTCGTGACGCTCACTGCGACGGATAGAGGGCGCGTTTCGGTTCCGACGACAGTTACGATTCCTGCCGGAAGTCGTACGTCAGGGCGTGTGGCGATTGCGACGCCGGATAATGGGCAGGTGGACACGGATAGCTGGGTTACGATTGTCGCGACGGCGGAGAATTTTGCCTCAACAAGTTCATTGATGTTGGTCACAAACTCCTCGGCGGCGGATTTGGTGGTAAATTCCATCGAGATACCGAAAGAAGCGTTCGCGGGACGATCGACGAGTGTGTCGTATACGGTCACGAATCAGGGAACGGTCGCGACGACGAAAATGTGGAAAGAAAAAGTGTGGATTTCGCCGACCGCCTCGCTGGGAAATAACGCAGTATTGATTGGAACCTATCAGAATATGTCCGATTTAGAAGTGACAGAGGGTAAGAATTCTTACACGCGGGAAGTGACGTTCGAGCTTCCGGTCACACTAAAAGATTATTATGTGATTGTCACGCTTGACCCGGAAAATACGGTTTCTGAGACGATTGAAACGAATAACACGACGATTTCCAAGACCGCGATGAAAGTTCGTGCGCCGTATATGGCGATTGTGAAGACCGATTTGGAAAAAGCGGCTCCGGGAACGCCGGTGACGTTCTACGGTCAGGCGATTGGCACGGATAACCAGCCGGTTCCTTTCGCGGATGTGGAATTGTATGTTCAGAGCGTGTACGGTGGGTATAAGAAATTCTCAGTTCAGACGGACGCGGAAGGAAACTTCAATTATACGTGGACGCCGATGGCGGAAGAAATGGGCACTTTCACCGTGGGTGCGGTGTATCCTAACTCGAAATCAATTCCGAAACAGGATACCTTTAGCTTGATGAAGATGATTACGAGCGTTTCACAGGGAACGTTCCACGTCGGCGAAAAAGAAACCGTCACGGGGTCATTTACGTTATATAATATCGCCAACACACCGATGACGGGGGTAAAATGGGAAGTTCTAAACGTTCCGGACAGCCTGAAAGTGGACGTGAACACGAGTAGTACGATTGCCTCGAACGGTGAGTCGAAGGTGAATTTCAGCGTAACGGCTTTAGACGCGAAAATCAGTGCTGCGACAATCACACTCCGGATAAGTTGCGACCAAGCGGAGGCACTAGAGATTCCGATTATCGTGAATGTGTATCCGGGGCAGGCGAATCTTGTCGCGAACATTAAGAAAATTGATGAGTTTATGATTCAGGGAGAACAGCGAGTTATCGAATTCGAAATTGTGAATGAATCGAATATCGACAGTGGACCGATTGAGTTACTGTTGCCGGAAGTGGATTGGTTGTCGTCGCTCAACGGTACGACTTTAGATTCGCTCGCGCCGGGTGAATACGGCACGGTTCGACTTCTGCTCACCCCTTCGGAAGACATGCCGACGGAGACGAGTTACACAGGGCGTATTGCGCTAAATTACACGAATACGGGTATGACAATTCCGTTTGAGTTCCATGTATTTTCGAAAGAGAATGCGGTGGGTGACCTTTCAATCAAGGCTGTTGACGAACATTATTATAATGGAAACGACAAATCTGGTTTAGCGGATGCGAATGTTAAAATTTATGACGCAAAATCGGGTAAATTAGTCTCCCACGGCAAAACCGACGAGAATGGAAATTACGACGCGCGGGAACTTGCAGAGGGTTACTACAATGTTAAAGTGGAAACGGCGAAACACGATAGTTATACTTCGACGCTTCAGGTGACGCCGGGCGAAATAACAACGGAGACAGCGTTCCTGCCGATGAAGACGGTGACGTATGAATGGAAAGTTACGCCAACGACTATCGAGGACCGATACGAAATCGTTATCGAGACGAAATTCGAGACGAACATTCCTGCGCCAGTCGTAGTGATGGAACCGACGTCGATCGATCTTTCCGAACTGACCAGCGTCGGGCAGAGAATGCAGGTTGACGTAAAATTCACGAACCACGGATTGATTGCGGCAAATGACGTCAGTATCGAATTTGACGAGCATCCGGAAATTAAATTCATCAAGTTGGTGGACAAAATCGACACTTTGGCGGCGAAATCCTCCGCTACGATTACAGTCATCGTCGAACGAATCGCGCCGGGAGGAGAAAGTAACACGCCACAGCCGGTATCCGGCTCCGCTTCGGTGATTTCACCCGTTTCAGGGAGTAATACTTCCACCGAAACAGAAAATTCGACATTCATGAACACCGGCGGGTTCTATAATACGAATACGGTTCTAGCGAATACTGAAGTAGCCGAAAAAACCCAAGAATCCATCGAAGAAATGCTCCTGCCGTTGGGTGCTGATGGCGATGAAGGTGACGGTAACAGTGGCAGTAATAATCGTAATTTATGCCAAATAGGTGGTTATACGGTTTACTCTTATGTATGTCAAGGAACTCAGTGGGTTCTGACGCCAGTACGAGTAATTCCACCGAGAAATTATGAATGTTCCAATAATGTTAGCCCATGGGGAGGTAGTGGTGGTTCTGGTGGCAGTGGTACCTGGGGCTTTGGTGGAGATGGTTTCGGTGGCGGTAACGGAACTTGGGGACCTAGTGGAAATAGAGGGATGGTTACACAAGAACCTACCATACGAGCCAATACGCCTACAATTAGTCAGGATGCTTCTTGTACGCCTTGTGCGAAAGCGGTTTTTGATGCGGCAATTGGTTTTATACCATTATCCGATGAGGCTAGTTGTGTATTGGGAGCGGGTTTGTTTTTCCTAGAAGGAGAAAGTTTTGCGGATTGGGTTGCTGCAGTTATAGGTTGTACAACTGGGAAATTAAATAAGATCTATAGTGCAATTTCGAATGGTATGGCCATCGGAGATGCAATTGTTGCATGTTTAGGAGAAGCAGGTCTGGAATTTTATATTCCTTCAGGTACAAGACAACGTATTTTACCTACATCAGGTTTATTAGAGCCGTTATCGTCAGAAAGTACTTCTATTTCCGATTATTTATATCCATTATTGAGTAATGGGAATATCGACCCGTTATTGAAAAAATTATATAATTATCATGCCCAACTTCAGGAATCTATGCTTTGGTATGAGTATATGATGGGTGACAAGTGTTGGCTTCAGTCAGTAGGAGAAAAGTATGACAATTTCATGGATAAATTTGTCGTTGCAATTGAAGATGGAATGATTTCTGAAGAAGAAGAGAAAACATTACTTGCAATGCCGACTCCAGAGGGTGTCGATCATGATGACGTAGTTGCCCTAATTGAACGGTGGAAAAATACTCTGACACTATATAGTCAAGGAATTTTTTATAATGAAGATTTACCTTCAGATTACAATAATAACTTTATAGATCAAAATGAATTTAAGACACGATGGGATTATGCGATAGAACTGGAAAATACCGCTGTTGAAGATGGTTTTAATGGAATTTTAGACGCATTTTCACACACTCAAAACGATTTGGTAGAAAAATTGGAATCGTGGATGGGAGAGGGAACCTGTGCGTCCGTGTCATTGGAATTGAAACAAGAAGTTGTGATGCAACGCGACGCTTTTGACGCGCAACTGGTTTTGAAGAATCATAGCGGGAATGAGCTGGTTGATGTTGGCGTTGACATTTTCGTTTACGATGAAAATGGAAATGACGTGACTGAAATGTTCGAAATTCAGCAACCAGAAACGATTGGATTCTTTGCGGCGGAATCGACGCCGGAAGGGTGCGTTGGGAACTTATCTATCGGTGCAACGGGACAATCGAACTGGATTATGATTCCATCGACGAATCTCGTGCGGGATTTGGACGGCGAGGTGTTTTACGTCGGAGGTTTCCTCCGATATACCGAAAATGGTGAAGCAATTTCCGTTGAAATGACACCTGCCGCGATTACGGTTTATCCACAGCCGGAACTGGATTTAACGTACTTCTGGCAGAGAGATGTTTATGCCGACGACCCGTGGACGGAAGAGGTGGAAGCGTCGCAGCCGTTCGAGTTGATTGTGATGGTGGAAAATAACGGTTTCGGAACAGCGAAGGAACTCCGTATTGAGTCGGCGCAACCGAAAATCGTTGAGAATGAAAAGGGATTAGCGGTTGATTTCGCGATTGTTTCCAGTTCAGTGAACGGAATGGATGCGAAACCGACGCTGACGGTGGATTTTGGAGATCTTGAAGGTGGTGGAATTGCTCTTGCGCAGTGGAACATGATTTCTACGCTTCAGGGACAATTCACGGAGTATGAAGCCTCCTTCCGTCGCCTTACAGGGTCTAATGAAGAGAGATTCTGCATCATTAAATCGGTCGATATTCATGAATTGATTCACTCCGTTGAGGTGAACGGTGACGGATTGTCGGATATGTTGGTGAATGATGAGGAAGATACGCAAGATATTCCGGACACGCTCTATTTCTCCGACGGCAGAATCGAATCTGTGGCGTATGTGAGCGACGCAACGATTTTAGGGAGTATTCCGACGACGGAAACCTCTTTCTCTCTGGAAATTGAAGCGGACATGCCGACCGGGTGGGCATATTTGCGCTTGAGGGATACTGGAATTGATATGTCGAAATATCGGCTGTACGCTGTGGAACGGAAAGACGGCGCGACGCTGACCGCGCTGAATGAGCGTAATTTCTGGCAGACAGACCGTACGTTCCTCAGTGGTGACCAGCAACCGGAAGCAGAAGAGAGTATTCATATTCTGGATAAAGACGGAACGGGCACGTATGTCTTACACTTCGTATACACGGATACCACGCCAGTTTCGGTAAGGTACGTGGAACAGGTTCCGAATCAGTTCACCGTCAGCGCGAGGAGCTCCATGGAAGTGGAATTCAGTCGAGAAATTGACTTAGCGACTTTCACGTGGGAAGATATTACGTTGACCCGCGGAAAGGGAACGAATCTGGTTAATAACCGTGTAACCATTGAGCATGTGGAAGGTGGCTTATATCGGATTAACGGTCTGGCGGAAATGACGGCGACGGACGGTGAATACGTTTTATCGGTTGATGCGAGTGGAATCTGTGACTTGGAAGGAAATGCAGGTGAAGGCGTTGCCATTACGCTCTGGACGAAAGCGGAAAAATCACCGGCGATTATTAGTGTGAATGTTCCGGATTCTGTCACGAATAGCACAGTGGATACGCTCGAAATCGAATTTTCACACCCGATTAATACGCAGAGTTTCAATCTGGATTCGATTATTTTAACACGAAACGGTGGTGCGAATCTGTTGGTAACGGAAGACGCAGCACTGGTTTCCACCGCTCCGGATAAATGGACGATTTCTGGTCTGAAAACACTTACAGCGTTGGATGGAACGTATGAATTGACGATTCGGCTTGCAAGTGTGACAAGTCATGAAGGTTATCGTGGTCAGGAGGCGAAAAAGTATACGTGGAAAAAGGTTACTTCGTTGCCACAGGTAACGGAAATTACTGGTATTTCGCGAGATTGTACGAATTACGCTTATGATACGCTCTTCGTGCGTTTTGACCGGGATATTTTGCCGGAATCGCTGAATTATAAACAGTTGATTCTGAAACGAAATGGAGAGGCGGTAACTCTGGACGATTCAGTCGTCTGGAAGCAGGAAAATACGGAAAATACGAGTTATTGGCGTGTGGAGGGTCTCGCAGCTTTTACAGAAGCGGAGGGTGAATACACGCTGGAAGTAAATCTGAATGGAGTAACAGACCTAGCTGGGAATAAGACGCAGGAGGATTGCGCGACAGAAGTGAAAGCGACGTGGAAGATTGATACAACGCAGCCGATTCTGTTCTTCGAGGAGGAGATGTTACAGTCGTTAAGCAAACTGAAACCTTTAGGCTCGGGAACCTCCGATTCATCGGCAAGTCGCATGAGTTCTACAGAATTTACGATGAAAAACGCAACGATTCGTGAGCGGATTGTACTTCGTGAGGCGACTCGCGTGACGGTGAATGATATGACGCTCGGTACATGTCTGTTCTCGCAGTCACTGGAAGCGGGAACACATGAAATTGCGTTTACGCTCGTCGGTGAAGGTGTTCATGAGGTGGAATTTCTGCTGACAGATAACGCGAATAACTCCACATCCGTGGAACGTTCATATCGATTGGATATTTCCGCTCCATTGGTGCTTGATATTCGGACGGATGAACATAATTTCAGAAATGTACTAAAAATTCAGTTCTCCGAGGCGGTTATCAATCCAGAAGAAAATCTGGCATCGACATTCCTGTCCGCGATTTCATTACAGACGAAATCTGGTGAAAAAATCATACTTGAAAAGCGGCATCTCATGTATGATGACACCACGCAGACGTTGATTCTTGACTTACAGGAATGGTGGGCGACTCAGCAAAGTGACAGTGCGTCGTTCATTCTGGCACTAAATAGCTCGCAGATTACGGACAGTGCGGGAAATGCTCTGCGCGGAAGTGATAACGTAGATGTGGTTTCCTATGCGTTCGACGTTTCACGAAAATTGTTGGTAAATGAGCAGAAATTGGCTACTTCCTATGCGGCACCAACCTGGACGGACTTTAATAATGATGGAGTGCAAGACCTGCTCGTCGGCGAAAAATCCGAGGATGGTCTGGGACGTGTACGTGTTTATCTGAATACCGCCACGAACTCCGAGCCGGTTTATGAGAACGCGGGGTATGTTCAGATTC
>JAUNAI010000033.1:21814-22040 GCA_030527705.1 Planctomycetia bacterium
TGAATGAAGATGGAACCACTACTGACCTGACGGTACGTGCGAGTGGTTGTCAGGGTGCCTACGCTCGGTTATACGACTGGAACGGTGACGGACAGAGTGATTTACTCGTTGGTCTGTCGGACGGAACGATTCAGTTATTTTATAACGTGACGGAAAACGGAAACATAGCGGAAGGCACGGCTGAAAATGAAACTGGAGGCATAACAGAAACCACAACAGAAACCAC
>JAUNAI010000319.1:0-2559 GCA_030527705.1 Planctomycetia bacterium
AAATAGATTCTATAGAGAAAATGGAAGCCGAAAAAAAAGCTGATAAGAAACCTGTCCTGATTATTAATGAGGATAATGACCATTATTTTAAGCAGACAGCTGACCTGATGACACGAGAAGCACTCATCGCGTACATCGACAAGATGCGGGATACGTACGTGACACATTTTTATATGTGTCCACAGGGGCAACGCACGAGTTACGCCTCGGACGTCCACGAGCGTATCTGGGAAGGAATGGCTGACGGCTCCCCAGTCGATTACGGTCCCGGCGAGGACGGAATCCGCTGGACGTCGAACTGTAAGAAGCTCTACGATGCGGGAATCGACCCATATACAGTCTGGATTACGCGATGTCGGGAAGTCGGAATTTCTCCATGGATTACGATGCGGATGAATGATGTTCATTTTGTAAGCCGACCGCATTATTTTCGGAATTTCAACTTCTGGCGTGAACATCAGGAACTCTGGCGTGTACCATTCTGTAAGACAGGAAACTGGACGGACTGTGCGTTTAATTACGCTCGGAAAGAGACGCGCGATTTCTATATGGCGTGTGCGAAAGAGCTTCTCGACCGCTACGATATGGACGGTTTCGAGCTGGACTGGATGCGGTTCTGCCTACATCTCACACCGGGAAAAGAGGTGGAAGAGGCGCATTTCCTGACCGATTTCGTGCGGGAAGTGCGGGAATATGCCGACGAGGTGGGAAAAAAGCGCGGGAAACGGATTCTGATTTCCGTCCGTGTTCCTGCTACCCCTGAAGGTTCCAATGCGCTCGGAATGCGAGCGGTAGACTGGGCGAAAAGCGGGCTGGTGGACCAGATTGTCGCGTCCTGTTTCTTCTCATCGAGTGACTTTAACATCTCCGCGAATTCTTGGAAAGAAGCGATCGGGAATCCAGATTTTCCAGTTTACGTCGCCACAGATTCCGGTGTTTCTCCCGGTCATGGCGTCGCGCGGACGGAACTGAACCCAGAATGTTATAACGGTTGGGCGAATAACATGCTCGCGAACGGTGCGGATGGACTGTACCTCTTTAATCTCGTGTATTATCCGGCGTTTTTTGATCGGATTATCGCGCAGGGACTCGAGGCGGAAAAGATTCTGAACCTTCCGCGTCGGCATGTCATTTCTCACCGCGATTTCATGGCAACTGGGAAACTAGGACTGGATCGTGAAATGCAGTTACCACGGACGCTGATCCAGAATAAACCGCAGGATTTTCAGATTCAGCTCGGAAATCCACCGACGAAAGAGGGAACCGTTTCAATTATCGTCGCTTTTTTCGCTGGTGATGGACTCTCTGAAGCGGAGTTTCACGTGGAATTAAACGGCACACCGGCTGTAAAAGCGGAAGAATGCCCGCTCCCGAAGCGGTATGGAAATCTTGTCCGCGCGGTCCGTTTTCAGGTTCCGATTTCCGCTATAAAAGCTGGCATAAACACCATAACACTTTCCGGAAAATCCGAAAAACCACAGCGCGCCGGTTGGCTAGAAGTGGAATATACGCCGACGAAGTAAAAGAGTGGAATATCTGCTGACAAAGTAAAAAGGAAGTCCTATTTTTCATTAAAACGCGGTTTTTAGGAGAAATCATGAAAAATGTAAACGTTTTAGGTCTCGGCGAGCTACTGTGGGATATTTTCACCGACTCACGGAAACCAGGTGGTGCACCGGCGAACGTCGCGTTCCAGCTGAATCAGCTCGGAGTGAATGGGATTATCATTTCTCGTGTAGGAGAGGACGCGCTGGGACGGGAAATTCTGGACCTACTCAGGTCACGGAACGTGCAGACGGATTTCATTCAGCAGGATACAGAGCACCCAACCGGGACGGTTACTGTAGAACTGGACGCGTCCGGAACGCCATCTTATATTATTCACCAGAATACGGCATGGGACTTTCTGGAATGGACACCAGAGCTGGAAAATCTTCTTCCGACGCTCTCAGCCGTCTGTTTCGGAACGCTCGCGATGCGGAATGAAAAATCACGCAGAACGATTCAGAGAATTCTCGATTCCGTTCCAGAAACGTGTATGAAAGTTTATGATGTAAATCTCCGGCAGAATTTTTACTCACTGGAACTACTGGAAACGTCACTGAAAAAGTCGACCGTAGCGAAAATGAATCATGAAGAGCTGGAGATTCTGCGTCCGATTCTGGGGCTGAATGAAACCACGTCGGTGACGGAATGTGCGTTGGCACTCTGTCGGAAATATGAGCTGGAAAAAGTCTGTATTACACGCGCAGCAGAAGGGTGTTTACTCGTAACATCTACGGGAGAAACTGCAGATGTGCCAGGGCGCGTTGTGAAGGTAGTGGATACGGTAGGAAGTGGCGATTCTTTCTCAGCGGCACTGATTTACGCGACACTCCAAGGCGGAATGCTCCAGACACAGGCGGAATTCGCGAATGAAGTTGGTACTCTCGTTGCCACGCGCTCTGGCGGAATGCCTCCACTCATCCCAGAATTCGAGGAACTAAAGACACGATATTTTTAAGGAGAAATAATATTTTTAAAAATTAAGTGAGTAAGTGATTAAGTGAGTAGAAAATA
>JAUNAI010000319.1:2569-3226 GCA_030527705.1 Planctomycetia bacterium
ATCCCTTATTTTATCCCTTATTGGTTCTGTGTATCAGAAAATCTTGAGGTATAAAATCCCTCTCTCTTTCCATATAATCATCATGGAAAGAAGGAGGGATATAAGTCACTGAAAAATTCTCTCGATTTTCCGTTTTTCTACATATCGACCTTTCAATTTAATTCGCGGGCTGAGTTTCTTCCTCGAACTCGACCTGTCCGACAGTATTCAGGTACGTTAACGCATCAGCGTCCCCCTGTTCCGCCGCACGAATCGCCAGCTGAATCGCAGTTTCACGGTTTTCCTTCACGAGCATTCCCATTTCATACGCCCATGATAATGCGGATAAAGCTGGCGCGTAGTTCTGTTTCGCAGCCTGAGCGTAATAGGCCATCATCGCTTTTTCGTCCATTTTCACACCGCAACCATCGCTATAAAACTCACCCATCAGGAACTGAGCAGTCGCATCTCCCGATTTCGCTGCAGTCGCAATCTGTTTCATAACAGCTGCGCCATTATCGAGCGAAATACCATTTTTACTGCAGTAATCCATGAAAATCTGAGCGTTCTGGTGTTTCAGTGAGACAGCTTTCGCGAAAAGTTTCTGTGTCGTGTCCACATTCGGCGCAAGTCCCATTCCGAAAAGCGAGCAGTAACCTAACTGCGTGTAAGCTCCCG
>JAUNAI010000319.1:3236-4376 GCA_030527705.1 Planctomycetia bacterium
ATTCTGTTTCGCTGCCAACTGGAGATACTGCAACGATTTTTTCGTGTCGGCAGTTACACCGCGACCATTTCGGTAAGAAAGTGCAAGCATAAACTGTGCTTCAGCGTGTCCCTGAGCAGCCGACTTCTGGAGGAATTCCGCACCTTTCACCAGATCTAACTCGTGATTAATACCACTCGTGTAATAGGTTCCGAGCAGAAACTGAGCGCCAGCATGATTCTCCGCAGCAGCTTTTTCCGCCCAGAACTTACATTTATCGTAACTTTTCGGAATAATTCCGTCACCAGTCAGGAAAATCGTAGCGACTTCAAAATACTCTTCTGGTTTCGCTTCCACCCCCTTCACGGAGGTCGCCACTTCCTTATCACCATTCATTCCAGCTACTTCCAGCCAGACGATTCCAGCCACGTTATCACCTAATTCGAGGAAAGTCGCTCCAAGCGTCGTCTGCGCATCCAGATCTCCTTCCGTCGCAGAAAGAGTCAGATACGTCATTCCTTTTTCCATTTCCGGCGTTCCCTGTTTCGCGGTACTCACATAATAAAGTCCCAACGCGGTCTGAGCCGGAACGTATCCTTGAGCGACCGCTTTTTCCATCCACGGAATCGCTTCTTCTACCTTCTCATTTTCTGAAAGGTACGTAGCATATTCATACTGTGCTTCCGCGAAACCGCCTGTCGCAGCACTCTGAAGCAGACGTAATCCCATTTCTTCATTCTTGGCGACCGCACGTCCCTCCATACAGTAAATGGAAAGAATATACTGTGCTTGATAATTTTTCTGTTTCGCGGCCATCTGAAGCCATTTCAGCGCCTGACGATCATCCTGTGGAACTCCCTCACCCATGGAATAACGCATTCCGAGATAAAGTTGCGCTTCCGCGTCTCCTTTTTCTGCCGCAGCCTGAAGTGCCGGAATATCCACAGTTTCCGTTTCCGCCTCCGTCGCCACATCCTGAGCGAAAACCGGTACCACGTTGGAATCAGAAACCAGCAACAGCCCGCTCAGAAAAAACAAGGAAGCCGAAAAAAGTCGATTATGATGAAGTTTCATGGAATTATCCCCGATAAAAAATGGTTTTATATCCGACGCACTATAAAATTTCACTTTACCGCCATTTCGCGTTGCAGAAATGACTAC
>JAUNAI010000320.1 GCA_030527705.1 Planctomycetia bacterium
TTATTATTACTCAGCGTCGCCGTCCCGCCGGTAATGTTCATCACCGAAACCGAATTACTCGCTGCACCCATACTAAAGTTATTCGTAACTGTGAGCGATCCGGAACTCAGATTCAGCTCAGCCTGCGCATTATTAGCGTCGCCGAGAATAAAAGTACTCCCGCCATTCGAGAGTAAATGTCCGCCATTAATATTTACGACGCCTTTTTCCGTCCGTCCGATAGCGAAATAACCTTTTGCGCAGAGTGTGCCTGCCATAATATTCAGTGTTGCCGGTGTCTGGGAAACCTCGTCGCCACCGATACGGACCGTACTGGTAAACGTCATCGTCTGTGTGTCGGTCGCCTCATTCGGATTATTGATCGTCCAGACATTTCCTCGGTCCAGATATAACTGCTCAGCCGTCGTCGTACCACGGTAACATTATAACCATATCCCAGATTCAGCGCATTCCCCATGTTAGAATTTCCACCAGTAATCAGAATTGTGTCGCCAGCCACAGGAGCGACATTTTCGACATAGCTACTTGCGTTCGTCCAGCTTGCTTTATCGGTTAAATCCTGCTTCAGATTCAGTTCCGCCGCGGCAACCGTTCCGGAAGCCATTCCCGAAACAGACGCAACAAGACACAAGGACACTAAAAGTTCCGAAAATGACGCTTTTCTTTTCATAAGATAACTCCTATTTCAATTTACAATGATTTCTATATTCACAATTTTACACCATCCTTTCCGTGTGTCAACAAAAAAAAGAGAAAATTTTCGTTTTTTTCCGAAAAATTTCTCTTTTTATATCCGACGTACTATAAAATTTAATTTTATCGTCGTTTTTCGTGCGGAATGACTGCCGAAAAGATTTCTCTTCCCTGAATTTTCATGTGTAATTGATATAATTAAAATAAGGATTAATCCTGATTCTTTATTTTCACGGCTCTAATCCCTGTCGGAGACGCTGTGCGAGCGTGAAGTATCTTGCGGAGTTCTCCCGCTCCGTTGCGTCAAGGCTTCCATAAAATTTCCGTCCAAGAACCTCCTGTTTATGAATTACTGCCTCAATCGCTGCATGAGTGAGTGTCGTTTCCGGCTGCTCCTGAACCTCCTGATACGGACAGAATGCCACGACGACTTCCTTCTTAATTTTATTTCCCGTCCACGCGTAAATCGGATTTTTCTTCAATTCCGCATCATTATGTGCGAACTCTCCTAAATCCAGCTGGAAAACCAGTGCGTTATTCCCGTCCAGAATCGGTAACGTACACTGTATCGGTCGCGGTTTCGATTTCTTTCCAACTTCTCCCGTCGGGAGACAGATGATTTCCGCAAGAATCGCGCTTTCACCTTCTTCACCCGCTTTAGGATTCTCGAAAAAACGTAATGTGGCCGCGTAAGGGATTTTCTCATTCGCGATGTCCAGCTCGAATCCGAACGACATCGGTTGATTCAGTTCAAATTTTGCCGTCCGCTCTCCCGGCATATTCGCCATCGCGACGCCAAGCTGGTCTTTTACCGCAATCATGAACGTCCCCGCCCGGAATGAAATCGAGTAAGCCTGAATCGGTTCCACCTTATTCTTCTTATTAAAAATCGACTTCTTATCCTTTTTCGGTTCCAATTCCGGAATCGCCAGCCGCTGTAACACTAACCCACGATTCTCCGCTACGGTAATCAGGTCCAGAGCTTTCGCTGCACCATTCAATTCATGTTGGAAAACGAATGCCTCAATCCGATTTTCTGCCGGTGGAAGGTCCACCAACTTCTGTAACTCGCGTAATTCCGCCAGTGACAGTGTCCAGTCCGTTACATTCAGGCCGTTCTGTGCACGTTCCAGTGTTCCGAATTGTGACATGCTCGCATGCAGAATCAGTTCCAGTTCCTCCACCGAGATATGTTTTGGCACGAATAATTCCGTCTTCATTTCTCCCAGCGGAACTTGTAAATCCCGGATTTTTTCCTCGCGCGCGACGTAAATCCATTCCCCTTCACGCACGAATCGGTAAGGCGTCTCCGCCAGCATATTTCGTAATAGCGCTTCCGCTTCCTCACTCTTAATCTGGCAGGTTACTTCTCCCTGAACGTCCAGCGACGCGACCACTTTCAGGCCCGTCTCCGTCTGGAATACAGATAACGCTTTCCGCACGTTTTCCCGGTGAATATCCAGCTCATATTTTCTGGAGTTTTTCTCCGTTTTTCCGTTTTCTGCGTTTTCAGCGTTTTCGGCGCTTTCCGTAGTTTCAGCATTCTCGGCATCTTCTCGGAGCGTGATGGTCTCCATTTCTTCCTCATCCACGTTTCCGGAATCTGCATTTTCAGTTTCCGTTTTTCCTTCCACGCCATCCTGAATTTCTACATTATCCGACGTAATTCTCGTTCCGTCCGGATTTACCGGCACTTCAACGATTAAAACGTTCCGGAATGGATTCGCGTTCATGTCCGCACGGTTTCCAATTGCTGTTTCCGCAGTTACCATTTCCATTTCACCTTCAAGAGCCGGAAGTTCGGTAGGAAGTGTTTTCGTCGCATTTTCCGCTACCATCTCAGTTTTGTTTTTCACTCTGGTTTCCTGATTTATCACTGGTGTACTCGCTACGACGGTCGACATTCCCCTGTGTCTTCTTATTTCAGTGTTCTCTTCTCTTACTACGTCGAACTGTATTTCAGCCGCCACGATATTCGCGCCAGTTTCTGTACCGTCCGCAATCTGTGTGGCCTGAAAGTCCGCGACACGAATTAGTGCCGCTCGCTTTTCCTTTTTTCCTTCTGCGACCTGAATGACTGCGTCACGCAGACCAGTTTCCGTCTCGTTCATGCCGTCTTTCACGTCAGTTTCAGCAATATATTCCGTATTATATTCCGTATTATTTTCCGTACTGTTTTTCGTGTTTTTTTCGGTATCACCCTGTAAAACGATTTTAATTTCGTTATTTGCGTTACTTTTTGTTAATGTTGTAATTTCCGACGTAGCATTTAACTCCGGAGACGATTTTCCTGGCATCGCACAGGCCATCTGCGTCAGTGATTCCAGTGATTCCGCAAGAGCTTTCGACTCTCGCGCCATCGCCATCATCTGCTCGTTCGCCGCCTCCAGCGTCATCGGTATTCCGTTTTTCCTGCCATTTCGCCCATTAAGAACATCTTCCCCACCTGCGTTATTTTCCGCATAATTTCCGGCTCCATTTTCCGCATCACTTCCGGTGCCATTTTCTACGTTACTTCCCGTATTATTTTCCTCACCATTTCTGGTATTATTTCCAGCAATTTTCATGGGATTATCACTTTTCATGGAATCATCACGATTCCCACTGATTTTATTCAGGGAACCAGCAGTATTCTGAGCGCCTTTTTTCTCATTTCGGGCGAAACGCTCTCTTTTCTGCTGTTCACGTTCCGCTTGACGTGATGTTAATGCGTGTAATGTAGGCGTTCTCGATTCTGGAGGCGCAATCCGAACTGGACGCGCAGAACGTGGCGTCGCAGGTGTCATCGCTACACGCCGTGAATTCTTTTTTTGGGTGGAAACAGATATTTCACCTTCCTGAAATTTTCTAAAATCAGAACGAAACTCTTTCTGTGCCGCCGTACTGACCCTCTCGCTCGGCATATTCGGCGCGGTCCGGTACCATTCCGCCACGAAATATCCCACTCCCAACAGTCCACCGAGCAGGATACTGGCCAGAATAACGAAAAATCGGTTCGCAATTTTCATGATTTTACCTTCACGTTGAGTTTCGTTCTAATCTGTATTTTTTTCTCTTCATTTCCCGGTTTTTCGAGACTCACCGCCTCTAAACCAGTTCACATCGTTTCATTTATCGGTTTTAACTGACCAGAACAACAGGGAAAGTTTCTATAATCGTTAAAATTTAACATAAAATATTTTTTTACTAAAATTCAGTAAGCCACCCCTAGACAAAATCGAAAAAATAGTTATAATGTGTGTATATTTTTTGGTAGAAAATGTAGGTGAGTCATCACAGTGACCTTTTTTCTGCGTTTTCGCCGACACCGTACATTACTATATATGGGAATAACTAAAATTTAGCGACCAGCTGAGGAGGTGATTTTCGTGGTCAAATTGACGTTGAGAGAGAACGAATCGGTTCAGGATGCAGTGCGTCGTTTCCGTAAACTTGTGGAACGTAGCGGTATCAAAAAAGAAATGCGCCGTCGTGAATTCTATGAAAAGCCGAGCGAGATTAATCGTCGGATCCGTCTGCGCGCTGAACGCCGTTCGAAGCGCCTCCGCCAGAATCCGCAGGGCTGATAATTCTGCCTGAGGGTTACGTTTTACCGAACTGGTAAAATTTAGGTGATTTATTCACCAGCGAAAATCAGAAAAACCATCGAGATTCTATTTCTCGGTGGTTTTT
>JAUNAI010000321.1 GCA_030527705.1 Planctomycetia bacterium
GCGCGGGAACTGGTGGAGCGTTGGTCGTGACGGAGCAGCCATTACATGTGGCGGAAGGTGCGGAACTGTATCCACATGTACTTTCGACACAGAATGAAATTCGGCCAGGTGATGTTTCGTCGTTCGACCCGAATACAGCTCCGCCGGGAACACCAAAAATCAGTTTTTTCCAGAGAAATGACGTGCCATTAGAGATGCGTTTTTCCCATGACCCGGAGACGAATCGGTCAGTCGCAATTTTTGATAAGGGAGTCATGCTCCTGATTGATGGTACGGAGCAAGTTCTGGCAGGAATGGAACAGCCTGAGATGATGAAATCATTTCAGACGGGAACGATTGACATCTCTGCAGACCGACTGGTAATCTGGTCGAATGCCGATTTAAGTCGGATTCAGGCGGATAAGTCACTGGATCTGACACGCGACCAGGTAGAGCTCTATATGGAGGGAAATATTATCTTCCGGCAGGGAGATCAGGAAATTTATGCGGAACGTATGTATTTTGACGTTTCGACGCGTCGCGGTCTGATTCGTGAAGCTGAGGTTTTTGCGACGGTACCGAATGTAGAGGGGTTACTGCGATTACGTGCGGAAGAGATTCGGATGCCGGAAGAGGGTGTGTTGATGGCGAATAATACGTTCGTGACGACGAGCCGAATCGGGGAACCTGTGTATCGATTCGAGATGGGACAGTTGGTTTTAAGGGACCAGAAAGAACCTAGAATGAACCATTTCACGGGTGAAGCGATGATTGACCCGGATACTGGGGCACCGATTATGGATAGTCGGAAGGAGTTGGTGGCGCGTCAGACTAAAGTGAAGGTCGGAAATCTGCCGGTGTTTTATTTGCCGTATTTTGCCGCACCGATGGACTCACCGTCACAGATTATTAATAAATTTTCGATTCGGAAAGACTCGATTTTTGGTTTCCAGCCGATGATCGGAGTGGATGCGTATCGGTTATTCGGAATGGAACGGCCGTGGAAGGGTACGGACTGGGATATTAATGCGTTTTATTACACGAAACGCGGACCGGGATTGGGGACGGAGTTTAGTTATAACCGAACCGGTGAGGGAATGGAAATTCCGTTGGGATTATTCTCTGGAAAAGGTTACGGGGAATTTGAGTTCTGGGGAATTTATGATACCGGTAAGGATAACCTCGGTGAAGGTCGGCGTCATTTAGAACCGGAAAAGGAATTTCGGTATCAGATTGTCGGACGTCACCGAAATACGTTCGGAAATGATTGGGAGTTGCGCTTTCAGCTGGGTGTGATGAGTGACCGGAATTTCCAGGAAGAATATTTCCAGAATAGCTGGTATCGTGAACCGGACCGTGCGACGCAGGTGGAAATTCGGAAATCAGAGGAAAATCGGACATTTTCACTGTGGGCAGACGTGCGGACGAATGATTTTCACACGCAGACTCAGAGACTGCCACAGTTAGATTTTTACTGGCTTGGACAGCCACTGTTGAATGATACGCTGACGTGGAGTTCCTATTCAGAAGCGGGTTATGTACACCTTTTCCCGGATACCGCCCCGAAAGACCCTGCGGACCGTGAATTGTGGCATCTTCTGGATTGGGAGTATGAACGAAAAGGTGTTCGGACCTCGACACGGCATGAAATCGCGTATCCGTTCCAGGCAGGAGCGGTGAAACTGGTACCATTCGCGCTTGGTGAAGTTGCGTACTGGGGCGAAGATATTCAGGGTGATGATACGTCGCGCGTTTATGGACAGGCAGGGTTACGAGCGAGTCTGCCGATGTGGCAGTATTACGATTTTCATAATCGGCTGATGAATGTAAATGGTGTGATGCATAAGGTGGAATTCGACATGGAAGCAATCGTGGCAGGTGCGAATAAAGATGTGGAAGAATTTCCGCTTTATGACTTGCCGGATGACCGCGCGTTGTTGGATTTTTCGCATCATATGAGCTCGACGATTTTCGGTGGGTTACCGATTCCTGCGAAATATCAGTTACGGTCGTATGCGATTCGGAGTAATATCGGCGGTTGGGTAACATCCAGTACGGAATTGGCGGACGATCTGGCGATGATTCGATTCGGAATGCATCATCGCTGGCAGACGAAACGCGGTATGCCTGGACGGGAGAAAATCGTGGACTGGATTACGTTCGACACGAATTTTAATATTTATCCGGACCCGGACCGCGATAATTTTGGGTCGGTGATTGGGTTACTGGATTACGATTTGCGTTGGTATCCGGGTGACCGTGTGATGATTTATTCGTCGGGTCTTTTCGACTTCTTCGACGATGGAATTAATATGGTGGATATCGGCGCCGTACTTGACCGACCAGGAAAAGGATCTGTTTTCGCGAGCTTACATTATTTGACCGGGAGCGTGGATAATGTGGTTATGCGACTGGGGTATAATTATCGTATGTCGGAGAAATGGACGTCAACGTTCGTGAGTACGTTCGATATTTCCGGAAAAGGGAATATTGGTGAAGGTCTGAGCCTGACGAGAATCGGAGAATCGTTCCTCTTTACGACGGGTTTTGCGTATGATGCGCCGTCAGATAACTTCTCGGTCCATTTCGCACTGGAACCGCGTTTCGGAAAGAAGGGAAATACCGCCCGACTGTTTAACATCGCACCGCCGGGCGTGAATGGAATTGATTAAAGTCGGAATTACTGCCGAATCGCCAGCGCAGAAACCGTGAAACCGGGAGTCGTGTTGGTTTCGTCGCTGACTCCCTCGAATTGAGAGAGAAGATTGTATTTAATTGCACCGGATTCCAGTTTCGGAAGGCGGATTTCAACCATGAGCTGTGATGCGTCGGTTAAGTCCGCATCCGCAGCGACATACTGCCACTTCCCGTCGGCGTTCTTTTTCAGAATGCGGAACGTTAGTGTCTGAGAACTGTTCCACATATTCGCATCGGCTGGTTTAAACGTGTAGGTACCGTTACTGTCTTTCTGGGTTAAATTTTCCGGTGCGTAATACCACTTGTCTACGCCTTTCTGAATGACTGCCGTGATGTCTGTGACGGTCGTAGCCGTTGTTGCCGTGGCCGCAGCATGCGTAACGGTCGTCTGGAGCGAGTGATACGTCAGGAGCATGACCGATAGTTGATAAAACAGGATAAATAGGAGCATCAGAATCGGGAAAATCAGCACCAATTCGAGTGTGAGTGCTCCGCGTCGGCGTGCGTGAACGGAATTTTTCGGTTGATTGTTCATCAGTTCATCCTCCTTTACCGCGCAGAAATCTGGGTAATGGTCATATGATTACCCTTTTTGGTCGGCCTGTCTTCATCTGTCTGGTCATTCGCGAAATGACGGAGAAGCCAGTATTTTTTTATCTTGCTTTCAGCATATAAACGAGCTTGGGTCTGCCCCTCGGTTTCATCGGTGATGGTGACATCGGAATCGTGATTTTTGATTTCAAGTTTAATTTCTAACGCGAATACGTCGCCCGGCGCAGGGGGAGCGGAAAGATACTGCCACGAATTCCCATCTCTTTTTAAAATTCGGTATTTAATTTGGGAAACGTTGATGGAATCTTGGGTCTCCCATTCCGTAGTACTGAGTGCAGGGGTGATACTGACCTGATCGAAATAATATCCCTGAATGCTATCCTTGATGGTGTTTCCGATTTCGTTCAGAAACGTCGTTTCATCTAGATTCGCACTTTTCGTGCAGACGGAGGTCGCGTTGAAGCAGGCCATTCGGAGCGTCTGGTAAGTGGTCATCATGACGGAAACCTGATAGAGAATTGTCAGTACCAGCAGGATAATCGGTAAAATGAGTATCAGTTCCAGCATGAAGACTCCACGCCGAGGCTTACCGCGTTGCGATTGTGGCAGTCGCGGAGTGATAAGCTGCGCAGAATGGGCTTTTGGGGTGGACGAAATCATTTTGGTTACTCCCTGTATAACATGAATAAACATACTTCTTTATATAATCGGCACCCGATGTTCTTTCGTCCAGTTATTTTGAGAAATCATTCAAAATCACAGAAATTATCTGTCTTTTCGTTAAAATTGAAAAAATCGGTGAATTGATACCGCCGATATTTCCGATAAGAAAAGAAAAGTGGTTGTGTGTTTATTAAGGAATAAATCGGTACAGAGGTTTTATTTTGGTTAAGAATGATATCCAAAATTTCGTTGCAGTACGGTGTTCGGGCGTGAGTTCCGGAGGTCGGCGTGGCGGATTTATGACGCTCGGACTGATTTTATGCTTAATATTAATGATAACGGCTGCGGCAGTTTTATGGAGTTATCAGTATCTGACGATTCAGAACCTAGAGTTGGAATACGCGGCGCGGTCGGCGATTCAGGGCGCGATTTCGGTGGACGAGTCGGGAACTGGAACGGTGGGAACT
>JAUNAI010000322.1 GCA_030527705.1 Planctomycetia bacterium
CACGTCTTCCTGCCCGCTGGCGAAAGACCCGTACTTCTGCTACTGGCTCTGCGCTCTGGTTGGTGCCATCCTCGCACTTGTTTTCGCGTTCAGCTTCTACAAGTCGATGATGAAAGCTGACGAAGGTAACGAAGAAATGATCTCGATCGCCGCCGCCGTTCGCGAAGGTGCGAATGCCTATCTGTGGCAGCAGTACAAGGTCGTCTTCTGGGCGTTCGTCGTCATTTTCGCGTTCCTCGCGTACCTCGCGTTTGGTCTGCATGTGCAGAACAAAATCGTGCCGTTCGCCTTCCTCACCGGTGGTTTCTTCTCCGGTTTGGCTGGCTGGTGCGGTATGAAAACCGCGACGCAGGCGTCTTCCCGTACCGCCGCTGGCGCGATGAAGTCCCTGAACCAGGGTCTTCAGGTTGCGTTCCGTTCTGGCGCTGTTATGGGTCTGACCGTCGTCGGTCTCGGACTTCTGGACATCGTCCTTTGGTTCGGCGCTCTGTACTGGGTTTTCCCGAAATTCGGTTGGGAAATGTCCCTGACTGAAATCACGGTCGTTATGCTCTGCTTCGGTATGGGTGCTTCCACGCAGGCTCTGTTCGCCCGCGTTGGTGGTGGTATCTACACCAAAGCTGCTGACGTCGGTGCCGACCTCGTCGGTAAAGTTGAAGCTGGTATCCCGGAAGACGACAAACGTAACCCGGCTACGATCGCTGACACCGTCGGTGACAACGTCGGTGACGTCGCTGGTATGGGTGCTGACCTTTACGAATCCTACTGCGGTTCGATTCTTTCCTCCGCCGCGCTGGGCGTCGCCGCCTATGCTGCTATGGGTGGTGGACTTGACATTCAGATGAAAGCGCTCTTCCTGCCGATTCTGATTGCCGCCGTCGGTGTTGTTCTCTCCATTCTCGGTATTTTCCTTGTCCGCACGGACGAAAAAGCCGACCAGGGAACGTTGCTCAAAGCTCTGGCGAAAGGTGTCAACCTTCCGTCGATCATTATCGCTGTCGCTGCTTACTTCCTCGCGAATTACATGATGGAAGGTACTGCGAAGCAGATTGGTTTCTCCGTCATCACCGGTCTTGTCGCTGGTTGGTTGATTGGTAAATGGACTGAATATCGTACTTCTTACGAATACAAACCCACGCAGGAAATCGCGCGTCAGGGAACCACTGGTCCCGCCACGGTTATCATCGCGGGTATTGCTGAAGGTATGTACAGCACCTGGGCGCCGGTCGTCATCGTTGGTGTTGCTACCATTCTCGCGTTCGGTTTCGCCACCGGCTTCGATTTCGGTGATGTGAAACTCTTCGCTCTGGGTCTCTACGGTGTTGGTATTGCTGCCGTCGGTATGCTCTCCACGCTGGGTGTCACCCTTGCTACCGACGCTTACGGTCCGATCGCCGACAACGCTGGTGGTAACGCTGAAATGTCCGAACTTCCGCCGGAAGTCCGTGAACGTACGGACGCTCTGGACTCCTTGGGTAACACGACCGCTGCGACCGGTAAAGGTTTCGCTATCGGTTCCGCCGCTCTGACCGCTCTGGCTCTGTTGGCTGCCTACGTTGAAGAAGTCCGCGTCGGTTTCGAACGCTGGGGCGCCACTGCTGTTGCGACGCTCGAAGCGAACGAAGCGAATGTCGCTGGTTACTACAAAGTCGCCGAAAACTTCATCGTGAAATACGATGGTAAAGAAGCGACCGAAGCTGCGAAAGCCGCTAGCAAGTCCGAATACTTCCCAGTTTCTTACCTTGTCATGCCGAGTCAGGCGAGCAACCCGAATGATGAAGCTCCGATTTATCGTGGTGCTGAATTCACGTGGGCTGAATCCAACGCGACTTGGAAAGCTCTTGACACCAAAAAAGGTCCGGTTCGCATTTCTGAAGCTGACGCTGAGAAAATGCCGTTCGTGACCTACACGGAAGGTGAAAAGTGCGACATGGTCACGGTTAAGAGCGCGAACATGATGGACTGGATGAACTTCTATTCCTGCAACTTGCTGAACCCGAAAGTTCTCGTTGGTATGTTCATGGGCGCCATGGCGGTGTTCGTGTTCGGTGCTATGACGATGATGGCTGTCGGTCGTGCCGCTTCCGGTATGGTTGAAGAAGTCCGTCGTCAGTTCCGCGAAATCCCGGGCATCATGGAATACAAGAACAAGCCGGACTACAAAGCGCCGGTCGCGATTTCCACGAAAGCCGCTCAGAAAGAAATGGTTCTGCCGTCTATCCTCGGTCTGATTCTGCCGATCATCGTTGGTCTCGTCCTCGGTGTCACGGGCGTTATCGGTCTGTTGGCTGGTGCGTTGATTTCCGGCTTCTGCGTCGCTGTTTACATGGCGAACGCTGGTGGTGCGTGGGACAATGCGAAGAAATACGTCGAAACCGGCGTTTACGGTGGTAAGAAGTCCGAAGCTCACAAAGCGACGGTCGTCGGTGACACCGTTGGCGACCCCTTCAAAGACACCACTGGTCCGTCTTTGAACATCATCATCAAACTGATGAGCATGGTCTCCGTCGTCGCCGCTGGTCTGATTGTTCGTTACTACATCCACTTCTAAAATGTAGTTGACACAGACATGAAGTGATTCAATACTGAATCTGAAAACGCTGTCTTCGGGCAGCGTTTTCTTTTTTAGCCTCTTTTTTAGGGGAGGTGGTGAGCGTAGCAAACCGGTGGGATTGGGGTAGAATTACCAAAAAACATTTTCATAAATCGCGCTTGCGCAACAGTCCCGCAGGGACTTCGTTTTACTAACTGTAGACTTCAGTCTACAGTGGACGTTCCGACTGCGTAGCGGTCAAATGTATGTAGCCGGGTGTGTAAACCCCCGGTATGCGTTAGAACCCCCAAAACACCCCAACCGCGTAGAGGTTGAATCATTCGACCACTATGTGGTCGGTGTGCGTGGGGGGAAACTCTGTTGATCCGGGGGTTGACACCCACGGCTATGTACATCTAACCCCTACGGGGTGAATCAGCCTCTCCTAAAAGGGGAGACTGTGGCTAAACACCAACGCCAATTTCACCCTAACGGGAGAAATCGGCTACCCGTCATGTCGTAACGCTCGTGGGAAGAAAACATTTTTACAAAATTGTTTTCTCCCCAGACCCATCTTTCAAAAAACTCTTAATCGCGTTCTACGAATGCTTGCTTTTTAAATATTTATTTCTATCTATTTAAAGCCTCCCCTTTTAAGGGAAGCTATTCATTTAATCAATCTTGCTGAATGAATTTAAAAACATGAATTAAATAGCTTCTAAATAAAAAAAGCAAGAAAAAATGAGAATTTTGGAAAAATAAGAAAAATTCGAAAAAAAATACTTGACAAACGAAAATGTTGGATTAAAATTTAAGATGTAGAAATAGTGTACTACTTGGTAACGTTGTGAGACATGACGTTTCCCAGTCTTTTTCAAAGCCAAAGGAGATTTTTATGAAAACTCAAAACCATTACATACTCCCCCCCCCCCGCAAAACGCGCAAATTAACATTTTAAGATTTTTTGCGGGCGCGGTTATTTCTCTTGTTGCGTTTCTTGCAACGCCACTTCTTGCTGATGATGCTACCTATACGTGGGGTGGGTCGGGAACTGTAGATGCTCCTGCCGACTGGTCTGATGGTGCGAACTGGACAGGTGGAACTGCTCCGGGATACACAGGTACGGTTACGATTGACAATGGTCACGCGAAGTTTAGCAATAATGAGGCAAGTGCTGCAGTATTGCTTGCTAACGGAATGTTTACAATAGGCGGTACTGAGGGCAATACAGCTTCACTCAATATAAGTGGCACAAAACCAGTTTATTTGGGCGAGAGTGCCAGCGATATCGTAACGATGGAACTTCTTACGGGCGGAACGCTTTTGGCTAATTCCGAATTTTGGGTTGGTCGCGATAATTCCACCCTTGAGGCGCACCTTTTTATTAATGGCGGAAGTGTCGGAACGTCAGAGAAAAGACTCGGCAACTTGGTTCTCCGTTGCGGAAACGCTAAAAACAGTATAGAACTAAACTCCGGTTGGATTTATGCAAACACGTTCCGGTTAGCTGGGGGTGGCGGTGCAAGTACGTTCAACATGACCGGCGGAACGCTTGATGTCCTCTACGACTTCGAAATCGGTCGAGATTCGACGCAATCAATTGTAAATGTTTCTGGCGGTACAGTAGTTGCTAGAACGCTGAAATTGGAAGATTTTAATCCCAATAGTGATTTCGGTGGCGGTACGCTGAATATTATTGGAAATAAATCCGATTGGACCGTGGGAACAATAATAGGAAATACAAATGGAAAACTCAATTTCATCGCAGGGCATGTAAACGAGGATGGAAGCGTCGAATTT
>JAUNAI010000034.1:0-16537 GCA_030527705.1 Planctomycetia bacterium
ACGAGGATGAGAACGAGGAGGTGGAACGTTTTTCGTATTCATGCCAAAATATTTCCGTAGCCGACGCGATTCGAGAATTTTATGACCATACGTTGTCGTGTGAGATGTTTATGTTAGAGGACGCTATTTTCGACCCATATTCTTATAACTGGGAGAAATTTCGTAATTTTCGGGTTTTCGCCATTCCGCAGGAAGCCGACGGAAAGCATATAGCGAATGTCGTCGGTCGGAAACTTTATTCGGACGAGTGGGACGACGGTAACTCTGATTACTCCATGTCACCGGAGAACGATTGTCTATTTATTCCGCAGACTGGGCGAATTATCGTCTACGGCGACCCGGACAAACTCGCCATCGCGGAGGAATTCTTGACCGAAACGTTCCGCAATGGCGTACCGCGACCATTCCGCAACCTCCGCGACCCGCAAGCACCAGAAATTGAGAGAGATTACGAGCATACTGGCGTTGGCGAATTTTAAAACATCATTATTACAAAAAAGCAAGCGACACAATCTTAATCGTGACTGTGTCGCAGACTTAGAACCTGATTTTATACCAGATTCTTCCAGACAAATTCATCTACTTCTTCATATTCTTCATTTTTTTCGTCGAGTAACCATCCTTGATCATCAATAATCACTCGGCGTTCATTCGCAGCAAACTGATAAAGCATATCAACGAAACTGTAAATCACAATCCGCGCCAAATAATGTCCAAAAAAATCCCATACCACAACGCGTTCATCAGGGTCTTGCGTGTCGATACACCATATTTCGTCCCCTTCGTCGCTGTAAAAGGCGATATAATGCTCCGGAAGCTCCGCATATTCTCGACAATCAAGCGTAAGACCGAGGACACTCCCATATTTATCCTGTTTAGGATCGTCGTGAACGATTCCGTAAATTTCATGCGAGTAAGTGTAACAAAACTCCAAAAATCCCCATTTTAACAGAAATCTCCGATAATCCGGCGGAAACTTTAACCCAAGAGTCTTCTCGACTTCCTGAATCGACTCTTCCGAAGCGGGTTCCGGTTTATAATGAGCAGTTATTTGCGTCTCCCAGAAATACTTACATTCCCGGAGACACGCCTCGATTTCCTCAAATGTGTGTTTTTTCATTTTATGTTCCTTCTGTAACCGCTGATTAAATACCTGCGACGTAGTCGCGATCAAAAACATCTTGATATATTTCTATTTTCTATTTAAAGCAGTCGGCAATCGGCAACTCCTGCCGTTTCACTTCCTTCACGAACATTTCCGCCACCGCCCGCGCGCCGCGTTCGTGAAAATGCGAGTTGTCGCGGTTTCCGTTCGGATAATTCGGCTCCTCGCCCGGCTCAAGATTCATGTAGAATCGTGCCGACGCCTCGACGCCCGCCTCTTCCACCCATTTTCGGGTCAGCGCGTTGAGGTCGACCAGCGACGTTTCCGTTTCGCGAGCTGTCAGACGAGTACATTCTGGGTAATCCGCCAACGAAAACGTTAAATTCCCTTCCGAATCCCACACGCGACGCGTCACGGACGTCAGCAAAATCGGATTCCCACCCTTTGCACGCACTTCCCGCACGAATTCTGCCAGATTCTTCCGAAAATCCGTCTGCGCCTCGGCATAAATCTCCGGTCGATTTTTCTTCTGGTCGTTGTGCCCGAACTGAATTAACACGAAATCGCCCGGTTTCAGGTCCGCGAGAATTTTATCCCAGCGTCCTTCCTTCCGAAAACTGACCGTACTCCGTCCGCCAGCAGCCCGGTCCTCGACCGTCACGCCGTCCTTGACAAATTCCGGCAGACACTGCACCCACCCTTTCATCGGCGCATGACGTTCCGAATACAGTGCGGCCGTCGAATCCCCAGCCGCAAAAATCGTCACCGACGCCGCCTCGTCCGCAACGCACACGCTAAAGAGAGCGAAAACGGCTAAAACACAGGACAAAAAATGATTTTTCATAATAACTCCTGATAAATGATAAAGGTAAGCCTCCCCAATTATTCGGCAACTCAAATCGCCAGCGTCGCCTGAATGACTCCCCAAAGAGTAAAGCCATAAATGGCAACGATCCACAAATGACTCCAAAACGTATTTCGGTACGCGGAATGTCGGAGCGTAATCCAGTTAAAAATACCGTACAGAAACTGTAAGGTTCCGAATCCGCAAATGGTGAAAAACAGAATTTTCACGAAAATTTCACCATAATTGTGAATAAGAAATGTACTATTTAATGTTATCATAAGTACAAAACTAAGCGCCGGCAAACACGAAACCAAGAGAGTCGCAGACGTGACGTGCTTCCCGATTTTCAGCGTTTTTTTCTGAAAATCGTTCTTCTCTTCCTCCGAATTCTCATAATCCTGATTCGCGAACCACGACGCCAACGCGAACATAATCGGCAACAAAACGAGCGTTAATACTCCAATCCACATGTATCCGTGAAAATCGCTCTTCATACAGGTCACAATCAACGCGCCCGCCAACAGAAGCGGAACGAAAATCATCCACAATACCCATGACGAGTTCTTGCTTGGTTCCTGATTCATTTTACTCATGTGTACCTCTACAACTAATCGCAATATGTGAGAATCATACGAAAAAGTACGACCCAATATACCGTCGCGATAAACGTGTGAAACCAGAAAGCGTAGCGATACGCGGAATGTCGGAGAGTAAGCCAAAAACTAATTGTGGCAATACACTGTCCAACACAGAGCATACCCAACAAGAGAAGAAATACGATTCTTAAATCCGCCCAGATGTTAAAATTTTCCGGCTCGTGAAAATAGCCAATTCCAATCTGTAACGAAATGAAAAAGGCGACAAGTCCAGTAATTACCCCTGATTTCCAGCCCGAACTTTTTTCCGTTGCGGATTTCACATAATCCCAGCTCGCCAGCAACATCACAATCGCCATTCCCATCGGCGAGAAAAAGAGAATCGGCGGTCCAATCTTCATAAATACCGTTTCGTCGGTGAAAGTATATAAAACCACACCCAACAACAGAAACAGACAGAAAAATGTCGTCTTTACCCACAGTTTCATGCCAGAATCTGGTTTTTTATCCGCTTCAATTTTACTCATCATAAATTCCTCATCATCGTTTTTAGCGGAAAAAGAAAACCATGAAATCTCCCACAGAATCCGCCGATTTTCACAGAATTTTTATCATCATTCTGCGGAATCAGCGAGTTCTGCGGGAGTTTTTTACAAATCAGATTAAAAACCAACTTTTCTATTTCTGATTACGGATGATTTCATAACCCGGCGTGGCTTCATTCAGGTTCGGCGTGGTGTCGAGGTCGAGCTTGCCGGTGATGAATTTCAGAAGGTCAAGCGTCAACGCCTGCATCCATTCCGTTTCCCAAGTGGAATTATTGTGCGCCAGCGACGTGTACGCCACGCGCCCTTTTCCTTCTTTCCGAATCCACGTGGACGGGAAGGACGGACGGTCATAAGAAGCATTATGATTCGACTTATCCATATTTTCCGTATCCTGAACCAGAATTACGTGAAGGTCCGGATTAAAGTTTCTCATCACGTACCATTCTTCGTGGACTTCCGGAATGTCGTTAATCGACGGCAATTCGCCCGGTTTCACGAACTTCAGTTTCGCTTTCTGCTGGGAACCGTGGGTGAGGAATTCCGCACCGATCAGTTTCGTGTATTCCGTCCGTTTATCCAGCGGAGCGTTTTCGAACTGACTCGGAGCACCGGACTTATTTGTGTCGGTCGCGTTATGGAAACCGATGACGCCAGCACCGTTACGGACAGCCGCGTAGAAATTCTGTTCCCCTTCCTTGCTCATCGGATACGCATTCGGTCCATCGCCACCACCGTCGCCGGTCAGCGTGCCGCAACAGTTCATTAAAAACGCGTCATACTGCGACAAATCGCCGTCAAAAACGCGTCCGTCTTTCGTGCAGATGACTTCATAACCGAGTTTCTTGCCGAGTTCCGTCAAAACGCGTCCGCCGACGCTCATGCCGGTCTTGGAATCAATGACGGTCGAGGGATGGATGAAACCATTGGAACGATCATAGTAGAGCAACTTTTTCTTCGCGCCTCCGTCGGCAAAAACCGGTTTCAGTGCAGGATTCACCGTGGCACAAAGCGTGGCAGCAAGGGAGGCGGCGAGGAATTCACGACGTTTCATAGGGATTACTCCTTTTCATTAATATAGGGTAGGTTTAATTACGGAAGGCGACGCTTTCACAAAAACTGAAGTGGCGGAAAAATCACGATTTAATTATTCAACCATTGAGCGACGCGAAGCGCATCACCTCCAAAATTTACTTAATTTCTTACAATATAAAACTTGAAAACCGTTTTGTCAAGGGTTTTCCACCAGAGAATTAGGATTTTTTGGAAAAAGATTCCGAAATTTTGAGATTTAATGGGGGGTAGGCTCTTTACAATATTGGAAAGATAGGGTAAAATAGAATAATTACGGAACTCCAGGATATTTTACTGGGAGACTGAAAAGGACTTTTTTCCAATTTGTAGATAAATATAAAAATCATTCCTTGATTTTAGATTCAAAATGACAGAACCCGAAAAAAACAAGATTCAGGAAGAAGCGATTCCAGAAGTTCATTCTGCGCCCGAAAATGTGACCGACGCGAAAGAACCAGTGGAAAATTCACAAGACCCAAAGGACGGTACGTCGGATACGCCTGAGAAAGAGGGAAAAGACGTCTCGAAACCCGTTTTTGACGCACGAAAAAATCTTCCTGGAAATAGTTCCAAGCAGGCACAGGAAGAACCGCAACCGATGGTGCGTATTCTTTTCGTTCTCCTCATTATCGGTATTTTCGCCAGTTACATGATGTGGAGCAATACGAAATCCGCACCGATTACGTACGGATTTTTCCTTGAACAGTTGGAAAAGGATAATATCGAGAAAATTGTCGTTAATGCGAATAAAATTTCTGGTGAATTCCGTACTGAACCAATTGCTCCGAATGAGGCGTTGGCTAAAAAAGCGTTCTTCAAGAAACCGGCGGATAAAAAAGACGGAAAATCGGAAAGCAACGCAGAAACGAAATCTGTTTCAGAATCGGACACAGATGCAAAAGTGGACGAGAAGGATACGGAAAGTGTTGCTGTTTCCGAAAAACCGACTAAGAAAAACACGCCGGAAGTAAAACCTGCTGTAGAAAATGAAACCGTAACGGAAGCAGAAAAGAAGGTAGAATCGGCGGTTTCTGAAAAATCAGCCAAAGCCCCTAAAACTGCGAAAAACGGGAAAAAAGTCTTGTTGCCAAAACGGTTTACAACGACACTCCCTTCGCTTCTAGAAGCCGGTGGACCGCTGGACCAGAAAATCCGCGAGAAAGTCGGAGATAAGTATAATGTCCGTGAGTCGCTCGACATGGTCGGTTACATGATGCTTCTCTCGATTATCATCACGATTATCCTCATTGGTAGTATCTGGTACCAATTCCGACGTGCACGCGACCAGTTCGGTGCTGGCGGAATGGGTGGTTTCACAAAAAGCCTCGTGAAACGGTTCCAGGGCGGTGAAGGTGCGGTGACCTTTAAAGATGTCGCCGGTCTAAAGGGTGTTAAAGAAGACCTTACAGAAATTGTCGATTTTCTGAAAAATTCGCAGAAATTCGAGCGTCTTGGTGCCCGGATTCCGAAAGGTGTTCTGATGAGTGGTCCTCCCGGAACCGGTAAAACGCTCCTTGCGCGCGCGATTGCTGGAGAGGCTGGCGTTCCATTCTACTCCATTAACGCGTCCGAATTTATTCAGATGTTCGTCGGTGTGGGTGCAAGCCGAGTCCGTGATATGTTCGAGGTTGCACGCGCTCATGCTCCGTCGATTCTGTTCATCGATGAAATCGACGCAATCGGTCGATACCGTGGAACGGGAACCGGTGGTGGAAATGATGAACGTGAACAGACGCTGAACCAGATTCTCGGCGAGATGGACGGTTTCGCAACTTCCGATTTAGTCATCGTTATCGCTGCGACTAACCGTCCGGATGTTCTGGACCCGGCATTACTGCGCCCCGGACGTTTTGACCGTCGTGTAACGGTAGACCGACCGGTTCAGAAAGACCGTGTGCAGTTATTTAATGTGCATACGCGAAGAGTCCCGCTTGCGGACGGAGTTGATTTCGATCGTCTTGCATCGATGACGACCGGGTTGACTGGTGCAGATATCCGAAATATCGTGAATGAAGCTGCACTCTGGGCATGTCGGCAGAACCATGATAAAGTTGACATGAACGATTTTTATTACTCGATTGATAAAGTCCTGATGGGCGCGAAACGCGAAGAAGTCATCAGCGACGAAGCGAAAGAGAAAACGTCGTATCATGAAGCGGGACACACACTTGTTTCATGGTTGACGCCGGATTGTGACCGTGTGAGTAAAGTTTCCGTAATTCCGCGTGGGCATGCACTCGGCGTAACGTGGTCGATTCCAGAAGAAGACCGACTCATGTACAGTCAGCGTGAGATTATGGCTCGTTTGAAGATGATGCTTGGCGGTCGTGAAGCGGAACGGCTTGTTTTCGATGAACTGAACGCGGGCGCGGCGAATGACTTGGAACGTGCGACGGAAATTGTGCGTAAAATGGTTGCGTCGTGGGGTATGAGTCCGCGTCTCGGTCCAGCAACGTTTAATAGTAGTGAAGAGCATCCGTTCCTCGGAAAACAGATGGCGATGCCGAACAATTTCAGTGAGAAGACTGCACAGATTATCGACGAGGAAATCATGCGGATTCTGAATGAGGTGTCACAGCAGGTGGAAACGCTCCTTTCCGAGCACCGAAACATGTTGGACGCGCTGGCGCAAGCGTTGGTGATTCGTGAGGAGCTGGACGAAGCACAGATCGAGGAAATTCTCGGACCGCCAGCGTATCGGCGAAAGAAACCGACGACGGATGAGACAGAAGGAAATCTGGAGAAATAATAACGTTAAAATCCCCTCAAAAAAAGAGGGGATTCTCCAATTTTAGATGTTCGACTTTTCCATTTATAGGCATCGGCGTTTCCTAAAGTAGACGCTGATTAACTGTGAGGCGACGTGTCTCGCGTCGCTGAAATGGCGAAAAATGCAAATTTCAGGCTAAAAAGTCTCCCAGAATCACCGATTTCAGGTTAAAATCGACATTTTAAGGCACACTATAGCGATGCGAGACGCGTCGCCTCCCAAAAGTGCAACTTAATCAGCACCTCCTAAAAGGACTGTTTTTAACACAATATGGATCGACTCCTTCCCAATATTCATTCACCGAAAGACCTTCAGGGACTTTCCATTTCCGACCTGAATCGCCTTGCGACCGAAATTCGTGAGGAGATTCGGGCGGTCGTGGCGCAACGGTCGGCGCATTTCGCGTCAAATTTAGGTGTCGTGGAACTGACACTTGCGCTCCACTCGGTTTTCGACTTTTCGTATGACCGACTCGTCTGGGACGTCGGACATCAGACGTATCCGCACAAGTTGGTAACGGGACGGTATGAGCAATTTTCCACGATTCGCACCCTCGGTGGACTGATGGGATACCCGAATCCAGCGGAGAGCATGTATGACCTTTTCATGACAGGTCACGCGGGCTGTAGTATTTCTTCCGCATTGGGGTTAAGTTGCGGTGATGATTTATTGCGCAAATTAGGGGAGATTGAGAAGGAAAATACTGAAAATTCCCAATCTGAAAGGTCGCCGCGTCACGCTGTTGCGGTCATCGGGGATGGTTCTTTCTCTAGCGGTGTCGTTTTTGAGGGGCTGAATCACCTCGGCGAGTTGCGGAAAAATCTCACAGTAATTCTGAATGATAATAAAATGTCCATCTGTCCCCGCGTCGGCAGTTTCGGCAGGTACCTGGACACGTTACGTCTGAATCCGTTTTATACGGAACGAAAAGAGGATATTAAACAGTTATTTCAGAGTATTCCCGTCGTGGGTCCCAGACTCCGAAAACGTTTTCATGACCTCAAAATGGCATTTAAAGCATGTGTCTCTGGTGGAATGCTTTTCGAGGAACTCGGAATCCGGTATATCGGTCCTGTAGACGGTCACAATATTCGGCAGTTACAGAAATTCCTGAAAATGGCGCGTCAGTATCAGTGCCCCGTCCTACTTCATGTTTTAACACAGAAAGGGCATGGTTTCACGCCGGCGGAACAGGACCCAACGCGGTATCATGCTCCCTCACCACAGTGGGTACGCGGTGTCTCGCTTTCCGGTAAAAAAACGCCAGAAAATAAGACGGTAACAGAAAACGAAACGCCGAAAACGTCAGAAATCGTGGTTTCTCCGACTGTGAAGCCAGACCGGTCGTATACGGTGATTGCGAGCCATAAAATCATGGAGCTGATGGAGAAAGACCCGCGTGTGACGGTTATCACGGCGGCGATGTGTCAGGGAAATAAACTGGAACTGATTCGGCAGAAGTTCCCAGACCGATTTTTTGACGTTGGGATCTGCGAGTCGCACGCAGTTGTTCTTGCGTCTGGAATGGCGCGCGCTGGGCTTCGCCCGATTGTTGATATTTACAGTACGTTTATGCAGAGAGCATTCGACCACATTTTTCAGGAGGTTTCGTTACAGGACTTGCCGGTGACGCTCTTGATGGACCGTGCGGGAATTGTCGGTGCGGACGGTCCGACGCATCACGGAACGTATGACATCGCGTATCTGCGTCCGTTCCCGAATCTGGCGGTGACGGCTCCTTGCGACACGCTCGATCTGGAACAACTTTTGGAGTTGGCGGTCAATCAGAACCACCCGTTCACGATTCGATATTCCAAGACGCAGACACCAGAAATTACGGATGTGGTACGGACGCCGGTTTCGTTTGGGAAGTGTGAAATTCTCCAGGATGGCGACCCGGCGGGTGGGCTGATTCTTGCGTGTGGCGTTCAGGCTGCGACGGCACTTGAGGCGGTTCGGCAACTCGGCGATAAAAGTGTGACAGTCGTTAATCTCCGATTCCTGAAACCACTGGATTTAACGGAGATTTTACTGCGGATTTCTCGGTGTGCATGGGTTTTAACCGTGGAAGAGGGAAGTCGAATCGGCGGTGTTGGCTCAGCGATTATGGAAGCGGTAATGGATGCATGGTGTCATTTCGGAACAGATTCAGAATTTTTGAAATCGGTTCAATTTACGCAAAATTCCGTGTGTGACCGATCATTTCCGCCGGTGGTGCGACTGGGAATTGAGGACCGATTCATTCAGCACGCGTCGCGCTCGGAGCAACTTGCAGAAACGGGGCTGGACGTAGTGGGAATCTGTTCGGCGATTAAGAAAATGTCGCGTTATTCTTCGTAAATTTTCATCTTGCTGGTGTTAGAATTGAAATGATATGGTACACTTTAACCTGAAAACGGAAATTATTAAATTTCTGTTGCTTTCTGTGTTATTTTGTTTCGCACAATTAATATATTAAAAAATATCGTTCCCAACCAATAATTGGGAACGATGAATACAAAACTCGAATCTATTTAGAAAATCTACATGTAATGGCCTCAAAAAAGGGGGAACAAAACGTGAAATATAAAAAAAACGTTTATTGGAAGATTCTCGGAAAAACTTGAGCTCGATTTATGAACAGACTGATAAATGGTTAGCTGAACAATATACTAAAGACTACTGAAAAAACCACGCTGCCCCCATTTTGTAAGCAGCGTGATTATTTTTTATGATTTTGGTTTAGATTTCAGAAAAATTACTCTTTATCTCTATTTATCTAACTTGCCTTTCTAATTTTGCCCCTAATTTGCTCCCCTAGCTTTCCGTACCGTTCTTCTTCGATTTGTTCTAGCGTTTTACCGGAGGTGTTCGGTGCGAAGATGGTACCGACGAGGAGGCTGAAAAGTGCGAAACCGACCATAATTTTAGCTGCAAGTGCGAAGCCGATGTTTTCCATGATAATCGGAACACAGAACGTCCAGATTCCTACCGTGATTCTGGCGGCGAAGAACGTAAACCCCTGTGCCGACGCACGGTAACGAGCGGGGAAAAGCTCACTACACCAGAGCTGATAAAATGCTTGCTGACCGGAACCATTATTGATGCCGATAAGGACAGAAATCAGAACGAGAAGGACAGGAACTGTGACACTCCCGACTGTCCATTTCAGCTGAACAAGCGCGTTATCTGCCGGAAGGAGGAAAAGTCCCCAACCGACGACGAATAGCGACGCAATCACACAGTAAATCGCTCGCCGACTGATTCGGTCACCCCACATCATAAAGATGAAAATCGTGGAGAGTGCCGACGTGAGGAAGAGGATGACCGTCAACGCACACGCCATAGAATTCGACACGCCACCGACCGATTCATAAATGTACGGCAACAAAAATCCCATCGTCCCTGCCGCCCAGTTCCAGACGACATACACACCGCTGAGGAACAGAACCGTCTTCAGATTCACCCACTTAAAAAGCGCACGCATTCCGTACTCTTTAATTTCGCCACTCGCAATCAACTCACGCTCTTTCTCCTTCGCGGCTTTCCAGTTTTCCGACTCCGGCATTCCGAGACGCAGCAACCACGTAATAAACGCAACGACAATCAGATGTCCGAATACGATTCGGTTTCCGAGCAGGGCGTTTTCCGGACCAAGCCACGCTCCGAGTGCCGCGTTCATGAGTAACACAACCGCAGGACCAATCGCCCACGCGAATTGAGCCGCCCCACAGTGACGCGCACGATTTTCCGCCGGAGCCTGTTCCGCAATGAGTGTCCACGACGCGACAACGTCCGCACCGACAGCGGTTCCGACGATGAAATAGCCGAAAAAGAGCATTAAATAACCGAGGTCGAACGTCTCGCCGAGCACGGGAATTTCGTTTCCGAAAAGGTTAAGCGTAAACGGATTACATGCGACGGGATGACTGAACGCGAAAACAATCAGGAGCATTCCGGCAATATAAACGAGCAAGTCGTAAGTGTACACGAATTTCCGTCCGTACCGGTCACAGAGTGGACCACCAATAATCGCGCCAATCGCCGCACCGAAAGCGTTGGAGCTGAATGCGGTCAAAAGTCCGACCAGAAAAGCGGTCAGACCTAAATAATTCTGCCACAGCGCCAGCCCTGCCGCGCCCGCCACAATGGAGCCAGCATCAATATAACTCGTCATCGCCGCGATACAAGTCGTTTTCCATGGGGATATTTTCTGGGAATCGTTCATTTTTATATCAAGTTTCTTTTAAAATGTTAAAATTATGAAACATCAGGAGAGAAGGAACCGTTATTCACAGGAAAACGTTAAAAGAACACCATGTATTTTAACGTGGAAACTGAAATCATTAAATCTCCCGCAGATCTCACAGATTTTCACAGAAATAGAGAGATTTTAGGAAATAAAATGATTTAAGTCTTCAAGTTTTTCACTTTCCTAAATCCCATATTTTCAGACAGTTCCCACAGAAGAAACAAATTTTACGGACAGGTTTAAATTATCATGAATATTAAAAATCTGTGAAAATCTGTGGGAAATTTAAAATCACTGGTTTTCTGTGAAATTAGTGGGATATGAAATATCCGGTCTGACCCCTTTCCTCTTTTATCTTAAACTCGCTTCAGCAAAACGTCTCTTTCATACCGTTTCACTTTCCCCAGCCACGCTTCCTGGACAGGGACTTTATTCGTTTCACAGAAATGATTCCACACATCACCGAGCGGGTACGTCTTCACTTCTTCACTGAGTGCCATCATTTCATAATACTTCCCGGTTTCCTGAAGTTTGGCGAGTTTCTTATGCGGCGTGAGCAACGCGGCAAGCAACGCACGCTGCATATTCCGCATTCCAACCACCCACGCGGCAATTCGGTTCACACTCGCGTCGAAGAAATCCAGCCCAATCAACACGTGGTCCAGCGCATTACACCGCACAATCTCCGTCGCAATTTCGCGTAAATCATCATTCAGTAACACCACATGGTCGCTGTCCCAGCGCATCGGACGCGTGACATGAAGCGCGAGTTTTTCCGAGAAAAGGAGCAACGACGGTAACTTATCCGCCACATTCTCCGTCGGGTGGAAATGTCCATTATCGAGCAGACATAGAACGTTATTTTTCGCCGCGTAATTCATGTAAAATTCATGAGAACCAACCGTGTATGCCTCCAGACCAATACCGAAAACTTTCGATTCCACACTGTCGATGATGTAATTCGGGTCGAGTGATTCACTGAAAAGCTGGTCCAACGACTCCTTCAGACGCTGACGTGGCGCAAATCGATCCGCTGGAATTTCTTTCAGTCCGTCCGGAATCCAGACGTTATTCAGTGACAGTTGCCCCAGCTCTTTTCCGAAAAACTCCGTGATTCGACGGCAACATTTACCATGTTCAATCCAGAATTTCCGTATTTCACGGTCTGGGTGCGAGAGTGTCAGCCCATCACTTGCTTTCGGGTGCGAGAAGAACGTCGGATTAAAATCGATTCCCAACTTCCTCTTTTTCGCGAAATCGACCCACGCCTGAAAATGTCGCGGTTCCAGCTCGTTTCGGTCTGGCTTTTCGTCCGTGACGGCGTAACACGCGTGAAGATTCAACTTATGTTTTCCCGGAATCAGCGAAAATGCCTTATCAATATCCGCCATCAGTTCCTCAGCATTTCGTGCGCGTCCGGGATAATTTCCTGTTGTGGCGATTCCCCCAGTCAAGTCACCCGCATTTTCGAAACCACGCACGTCGTCACCCTGCCAACAGTGCATGGAAATTTTAACGTTCTGGAGCTTCTGAAGAGCGTCATCGACATCGACGCCAAGATTAGCATACATTTCTTTTGCGGATTCAAATCGCGACATGAATTTCTCCTTTTCAATCAGTTGTGAGGGGGGGGGATGAAAGTTTTATGGAAATTTTACTGAACGGGGACTGTCCGAAAAACATTTTTTTCGAGAATTACTAATTTCAATTACCCCGTACTCTTCAATTTTTACATTATAATCCTTTTCTCGTAAAAACGCTACCCCCGATACCAAATTTTTCTATAAATATTCCGATTTTTTCCTTTTTTTCGTGAATTAAAGCCGTATTTTACGAAAATTCTGGTTTAAAATCGAGAGTGACTGAAAACTTAATTTCCGATTCCCTATTTCCGAGAATTTTTTCTTGGCTTTATCATTTTTCTAAAAACGGCGGCAGATTCTGGGAACTCCGTCTTTTCCTGATTCAGCCCTGGTGAAAGCTGGTGATGTCCGTCGCCCGCCTGAACATCAAAATACGCGTGCCATGCCACTCCATTTTCCGGGTCGGCAATGAATTCCAGCATCTTCCGAATAAACTCCGGGTTATCCAGTCCCCCATGTCGGTCCTCGCGGTTACTCACACCCCATTCCGGGAAACAGAGTGGTTTTCCATGTTCTTTTGCGAAATCACGGAACCATTTCAGCCCGAACGAGCTGTAGTAAATCGTTTCCCACGCACGCGCACGCCGAGCGGCTTTCTCTTCTGCCGACATGGAATCCTCTAGTGGATACGTATCTTGTGCCCAACAATCATCGTAAACGTCTACGCCAATATAATCGACGAATTCATCGCCGGGATAACACTTATCGACTGGAAACTGTTGCCAACCGAGAGCGGGATTCCAGCAAAATTCGAGCTTTTCCGCGCCGGGAACTGCCCGCATCGTCCGAACAATCTGCCGGAAATACTCGGCAAAATCCGCTTCTTCCCCCGACGCACGCCACGTATACCAACCGCCGTTCATCTCCCAGCCGAGCCGAAGAATGGAATCGCCCAGTCCATGACGAACCAGATTCTCCGCCAGTTGTGCGAAATGATGATTATACGCTCCGCGAGCACCGTCTGCCAGCGAAACAGAACCTTTCTCATTCTCCGCCTGACTTCCCGACCGGTCCCAGCCGCCGGGTAAAAGCGGAACGCTGAGAATCAACCGACGCTGTTTTGGGTTCTTCCGTTTCCACTCACTCCACTCGCCAAGTTGCCAATCGCCACCAGAAATCGACTCCCACCGATCCGTCGGCTCGAAATCGACCGCCCAGACATTCGGAATCCCGCACCATTTCCCGAACGCCTCTACTGCATGCGCTCCCCCCGTCGGATTTGCCGCAGCCCACCGATACACCCCGACTTTCGGAGTTGCCGAGAACCCAACCTCCACTGAAAAAGCCAACAAAGTGAAAAACGCGATTAAGCACGGTAAAAAACGGTATAGTTTCAACATAATTGGAGTCAAAAATGAAAGTATGGAAAAACGGACAGGAAACCCAAACACCGATTTCCTTATTTTAGCACGAAACGGAAAAAAATACAAGCGTTGCCGACCGAAAATTAACAAAAATGACAAGAATTGCCAGAAACTCTCGTACAGGATTGAGTAAGTCGCTTGGGCAGTTTGGGGCTTGAACATTCAGAGAAATCGAAAAAATGGGCGAAGATTTGAGCTCAATGAGAGAAAATTTTACAAAAAAGGAGAAAAATCAAGAAAAAACGACCTCCCCCCCTTGTCAAAATTGAAAAATGAGTTATACTCATACACATCAACTGAAGGGCGCATAGCTCAGTTGGTTAGAGCGCCGTGCTCACACCGCGGAGGTCACAGATTCGAGTTCTGTTGCGCCCATTGGACCGACTTGCAATAAAGTGCAAGCCGGTTTTTTTGTGTGCATTTCGTCCGTAATTTCAAGGGTTTTCTTGATTTTTGATTCCTGTTTACGCTTTCTTGCATTGCATTGCGGAACACTTTTAGGGATACCTAAATGGATACTTTTTTCTGCGGTTTTGACGGTCTCAACAGGTTGTGTTATTTTAATACCCCCCATTTGGGCTAATTCTGCGGATTTTTTCTCATTTTTCTCAAAAAAGTTGCAACCATCGGATTTTTTATTTTCCTCGGTCTCGGTAATTCCACTCGGTACCATTACAGAGTTATCCCCTGTTTGGGTGGTATTTTCGGTATTTCCTCCATTTTTTCCAAAAAAATTACAAATCGTGGAAAATCCCCTCTCCTGTCTCCCTTCGTGCATAATCTGGTAATGCTCACGTGCTACTTCGTATTTGTGCCCGGTAACGGCTTCGTACGTCGCCACATCTAGCCCGTTGCCTATCTGCTCGCCTAAATCTGAACAATACGATTTCCGTAAATTATAGTAAGCGTCCGCCCAGCAATAACCGAAAACGCGCGTCGCCAGCTGACGTACCTTCATACACACGGAACTCTCGGTGGTTAATCTCGGAAATATTTTCCCTTCACCGCCTTCTTTTGCGTTGTCGTACTGTTCCTGTAACAACTCTTCGACATTTTCGGGCAATGGGACAACCCGCGTCGGCTTTCCGTGTCGCTCGGTTTTTGTACTATGAACAATCAACTTCCCATCAACCCGCTTGCCGTCTTTAGTGTGGCTCCGCTCTACATCGCCCCAAGTTAATCTGCCTAGCTCTGACGCGCCGCGCAATCCACAAAAACGCCCCAGCGCAATAATTAGGGCGGTTTCCAACGTTGCCTCTTTCATTAGCTTCTCTACAGTATCTTTTGGAAGATAAACCCAGTTTTTCTTGTTTACCACTTTCCCGGTTTTGATTTCAGAGAATGGATTCTCCGTAATCCAGCCACATTTTCTAGCGAAATTAAAAAATTCCTTTATTGTAACTAGTCTTTTGTTAATGGTGGCTTCCGCTAGTTTTTGCGTATCCTTTACGCGCCGATTTACCGCCTCTCGGTTAATCCAGATAAAGAAGTCCATCGCGTCTTCTTTATCAATACTCTTTACCGCTCTATCCGTGCCGAAAAAGTCACACAAATTCCGGTAGGGCTTCCCGTAGGTTTTCAACGTGGATTCCTTCACCTTTTCCGCTTTCTTGACCTCCACGAACTTATTATAGAGCGTCTCTAGTGTCTGGACGGCTACGCCCTTCCGCTTATTACATAACCCTAACACGTGCAATCTGTCGTACGTTTTGGGGTCATTCTGTTGCATATCCGCCAGCCACTTGAAAAGGTGGTCCGGTAACTCTCCACCATACCGACGGTAATTCATCAACTCGGCAATATGGGACTGAAACCGCTCCATAGTCCGTTTATTATGGAACGTGAATTTAGGGCGTTTCTCCCCCACCGTCAAGCGGAAAGAGTACACATTGGACTTCTTGTTATTTTTCTGCTCGGTTTTCATTTTTTAACTCCTTAAAATGAAAAATTGGAATCGGCAATACTTCCACAGTAAGTACCATTATAATACTTTTTCGGTTCTTGAATATTCCCCCCTGTTCTTGTTTGCGCGGGAATTCACAAAAAAAACCAAAAAAAGTTAAATTTTTCCTCTGATTCCTGATATAATCCAAAAACCTCGTCCTTTATCATCGCGGAATCGGCGGAATTGTCGCCATCTGAAATCACTACCGTTTCTAGGTGGTTTCGCTCTCCCTTTTCTTTTGGCACCCCCTAAACCAACCGCTATTGTGGTTATTGGTCTGCCAAAAAAAGAAGTTTTCTTTGAAGACAATATTAAAACTACTAAGTAAAAATAATATTGTCTTCAATGAATTTAACAATTTCGGTCTGCCAAAAAAAGAAGTTTTCTTTGAAGACAATATTAAAACTACTAAGTAAA
>JAUNAI010000034.1:16637-21806 GCA_030527705.1 Planctomycetia bacterium
AATAATATTGTCTTCAAAGAATTTTAATAATTTCGGTCTACCACAGCTTCCTTTTCGGTTTCTGTTTCGTTTTTCTTTTTTGGTTCATTTTTTGGTTTTTTCAGCTCTGGTACAAATCGCGCCACCATTTTTGCTGAAATGTCCAACTCGTCCGCAATTTTTTCAGCCGTGATTATTTCGCCTCGTTTAATCGCTTCTTGGTACATTCTGCGAGATTCGTTCTTGTGGCTCAACTGCGGAAAAAATCTGAGAATCGTCTTTTCCGACACGTCCGTTTCTGCCAACATTGTTTTTAATGTCACGTTTCCATCGCGCTCTTCTATTCTTTTAAACGTCGCCTCTAATTCCTCCGCTTTGGAAGGCTTGCCGACACTTGCGGGTTTCGCTAAATCAAAATTAACCACACTGCCCCCGTTTCCATCATACCATACTTCAAACGGTTTAGCATCCTTCCCGTGAAATGTACGGTGTTTGGCAAAATGAATCTCAAAACGCGCTCCGTGCTCTTCCACGTAATCGGCGGGACGTCTTAACTCAATCGCCGTGAATGCTATATCCAGCTTCCCGGACGTTCCCCGCGGTCCCTGCGCCTCTCCCTTCCCCTTATGGTCTACCAATATTAACGCAATTCCATGATGACGCAATAATAAGATGAAATCTTGCATCACTTTCCAACTCTCGGCGGAATTTTGCTTGTCATCAGGAAAATAAAGCGTCGTAACGTTATCCAATATCAACACTTTTATCTCACTTTCCAAACACCAGTTTAATATTGTGTCACGCCATTCCTGATTATAAAGATTTACCAAACTTTCAGGATTCGATAAAGAATTATAATAACGAAATCCCGGCGGAATCTTCGACCATAAATTCATAATCCTTTCTTGCATATCTCGCTCAATCATTTCTCCGTCAATATACAAGCACGGAATCGGACTTTCTACCGTCCACACGTCATTGAATACGGACTCTCCATTAACTAGACCACCCACAATCGATAATGCTAAATAGGTTTTTCCTACACCAGCAGGCGCGTAAATTATCAACGTTTCACCACTCGACAAAATCGGGTAAATAAGCGGCTCCGGCTTACGAAATTTGGCACTTGCAAATTCAATCCCATTCATCGGCGGTTTCACATTGTATACCGTCACCATCTTCCCCGGATTGGCTAAACTCGGAATGTCGATATATGGACTTTCAAATTCTGATTCTTCATATTCATCTAGTTCGTCAATATTTCCATATTCTACCATGTTCAATACTCCTTCAATTCTGACCCGTGAACCTGTTCCAAATATTCCTTGACAACTTCGATAATTTCATTTTCAAGCCTCCCATCGGTACAAGGTTTTTTAACCTGCGCTCTCCAATATTCCGAATCCCAATCAATCGAATCGAACCAATCCGCGAAATCATATTTAGGGGGTATTCCAGAAAGAAAGGTTTCCGCGCTTCGGATTCTACACTTATCATCTTTCTTTTGGAATGTCCTAATGCCTTCGCCCACGGACTGAGCATATTTCCTACCGTTTTCATCATTGTCCGCAAGAATTAGGATATTCTCTTTGTTGTGGAAATACTCAGCGTAAGTGCTCGCATACTTTGTGAACCCATTACACCCACCAATAAAGCACGTCCACGCAACAAGCCCCCATCGGTTCGTTTTTTTGAGAAACTTTTCCAGCCTTACGGCGGTTTTCTCACCTTCGACAATGATAATATTTTTTCTACGGTGAACATATCCTAAATTGTATGGGATTCTCGGAACTCCATCTAATTTAACGGCTTTATATTCAAATCCATTCCAGACGAAATAATTTAACCCCTTCCCTCCGTCGGAATAATCATAGCGTTCTACCATCATAAAATTTGTATAATTCATGTCTTTATACTCGTATAAAGTACGGTTAATTATGGACTTTTTCGGGACTGCCTCCGCTTTATTTTCTGCCTTTGGCTCTGGTCTTGATTGTTTAACGCTTGCCGTTCGTTTCTGGTTACTCTGTCTCTGGTTTGCCAGAAAAAAACCTCGTGTACCCGTGAACGTTCTATAAGCGTCTTGACACTTGTGCTTCAGCTCACTAGGAGACCACGGCGGAATGCAACGTTCATTCCAATCGGAATAAAACAGATACTCTGCGACTTCATCAGGGTCAAGGTTAAACCCATTTACAATATCGCTTGCTACTTTAAACGCAACCCCGCTTCCATTGCTTCCTTGTATGCTCACTTGTTTGGTTCTTAAAAGATTGTCAATTCTTTTTCTTATTCCGGAATCTATGATATTTCCCATAATCTCCCCTAAAATGTATTAAAACAAAACATTTTTAAACAGATTTAAACAGATTAAAAAAATTATCGTCCCCACTTGACAAATTTCCGTAATCTGTTAAAATACAAAAATCGACAGTGGTAACGGATTTTCGACGTAACTGTTTTTGAGTTTGTTATCTGTCTGAAAAACTTTACTACTCGTTTAAGCCCGTCCGTTTCCTGCTCGGTTTCCGCGACGGGCTTTTTTATTGGTTGCGTCTTAAGTTTAGATTGCGTCCGTACCGTCAATCGTTCGGTTAATCCAATCTTGAATATCACTACGACGATACCTAACGGAATTTTCCATCTTCAGTTTTTTTGGAAAACCTTCTTTTAAACTCCAGTTTTCCAGCGTCCGTTTGGAAATCTTCAACCATTCCTGAACTTCTTTATTTGTCATCAATTCACACTGTTTTTCATTGTTATTCATGTTCAACACTCCTTAAATCAATTTAAATCACGCATCAAACCACCAAAAAACGGGTGTTGCGCTTCCATCGAAGGGACGCAACAAACTTTCATACATCTTGAAAATAGCCTTGATTCTCTCAAGCTCCACTTGAGATACCAACGGAAAACCGCCATTTTCAATCTTGTCGCCAACTTCTAGAGCCTCGGACAAAATTACCCACTCCATATCATTGATAGAGTAGGTCGTTAATCGTGAATTTTCTAGAAAGAAATCTGAGACGCACTTAAACGCGTCCGCGGAAATTAACGTTAATTTATTTCCAATGTGAATGGTCGAAAAATCCACATCATTACATCGGTGACGGACTAAAACCGTCTTCTCCGTCAAATCCGCAAGTTCAATAGCCTGATTCTTTATTAAATCTACCACAATAACCTCCAATAGATTCTTTTAACCCTGCGACGTACGAGAAATATTTTTACTTCCCTTCCTTACGTCACGTTGCAAGCATCATAACACAGAATTAAACATTTTCAAGATTACAGAGTATTACAATTTTTTACAGAAAAAAAGCGGGCTTTTAACCCGCGAAAATAAAGACATTTAAAAAACTATATTGCAACCATTACATCTACTGTAATGTAACTTCGTCCCATTTCGTTTCTGTTCTATTCAAGCTCGGCTAACATTTCACATTGTTCTCTTTGGCACTCTTCCTCTTGTCGTTTTATTTTCTCATATTCTTGTATTTTTTTATCGATTGCTTCCTTTGTCTTTTTACAGGTTTCTTTATCTTTCCTCCCTCTTGCCTTATCCGTTTCCACTTTTTTTCCGTCGGCATTGTCGATGATTTCCTCGTTTGGTCTAGTATATTTCCATATTTTACGCCAATTCCAATTAAAATTATCTTTCAGCACTGCGGCAACTGCGGGGCGTCCGTATTGGGATACAATTTCTCGAAAAAATTCATCCCAGTTTACCGCCTCTTCCTTTTCCGTTAAAAACTCAACTAGGGCGGGCGTTTCTCTTACTGGTACTTCTAGTGTCGAATGCAAGGCAGCGTCTTGTGGTGTACGGTACGTGCTCCATATTGTCTGCGGAAGTACACGTTTTAACATATCCTCCGCCCATTCCTTCTTGTCGGTTCTCTTCTTTTTTTCTTCCGGTTCCTCCCTAACTTGCCAATAGTTAACACGGTATGCAATGTCAAGCCGTTGCCACTCAAAAAGGCTCTCAAGACTGAAAATATATTTTTCATAAATAGTGACAATCCCCACATCTACATATTTTCGGGGGTACTTCCCTACTTGTTTCCCAATCCATTCCATACACCGGACAAGGGGAAGGTTAGCTATTTCCTCACAAAAATATCGGGTCTGTCCTTTGGGGTCCCCAGAGAAAAACTCGATTCCCTTTTCCGCCCATCTTCTCTCCATATTTACCAGCCACGGCATTGCCCCCCCAAATTCTATCCCTGCTATTTTTTCTTCAAATTGACTGCGGGCAATTTCCCTTAAAATCGGTCTAACGAGTACATTAAAGGGCGTTATTTCAAACTCTGAACACAGCACACCCATTTCCGCGCCTTCGGTACCAGCCTTATGTAAAATTTCCCTCATTTCCTCTCCTTCTGATTAAAAGTAATCCGAAACAATCAACGCCAATCATCATACACCAATTTTAAAATAATGCAAGCGGGGGCAACGCACCCCCTTGACAAGGAGGGACTGTTGTGTTATGATACGGGGGATGCTTTTAAGGGCGTCCCCCGTGGGTAAGGCTTGCCGGTCGGCCTGCGGGGGCTTTTTTGTGCAAGTGGTACCATAGATAGGATTCTAATCGATAAATATTTATTTAATTGCTAGCGATAATCCCGCCCGGCGTTTGGGGCACGGCGTGCAGCTTCGGGGGTACCCCTATTAGAAAGAACCTATTAACGCTTTATTTATCATCGTCCAGCGATAAGGCACCATCGTTTCAGTGTTCCCCTTTCCTTTAGTACACCCTGTACCGTTCCCGTTCGTGGTGTCGTTTCGGACTTGCCAAAAAAAGAAGTTGTTGCGTTGCGGAATCCATCACGCTTTCCACTCGGTACGGAATCCGCCGAACCACGGACGATTGAATAATAATGAATAACTCTATTTTTGTACTTTTCATACATTGAACGATTACCACTCTCGACGACTAGTCACTCATCGAATATTTATCTCGCCTGTACCCGACGCCGTTTTTCTGTTCATTCTTTGAATTGTCCCATGACAAGAACCACATTTCGCGGTTTTGACCTGAACTATGGATTGTATAGGGCAGTTTCCCTCTTCGTCTCTTGTCTGGACGCTCTGAACATTGTTCTAGTATCCGTCCAGACAAGAGAGGCGGGAGATTCCCCCTTTTTTCATCCTTTTTTTGGCACTTTTTTGGGCGTTTTTTGCCCCTTTTTT
>JAUNAI010000323.1 GCA_030527705.1 Planctomycetia bacterium
AGTCACCCATCAAGTCACTTATCAAGTCATGTACCGGAAGTTTCTGCGTCGGAAATCACGCTAGATAATTACCGGCGTCCCAACGGTCCAGGCTGGATGGTGCGTGCAGTTCCGAATCGTTTTCCATTTCTGGAGCCGAATCAGGAGCGTGTTATGCAGCAGTTCGGACCTCATTTCACAACGCCGAACGTGGGAAAACAGGAAGTTTTAATTGATTTACCGACCCACAACGCAACGCTCGGAGAACTGGGGGCGGAGGAGTTTCAGTATCTCATCCATTTTTATCATCGGCGGCTTCATCAGATTCGGAAAGAAGGACGCTGGCGGTACGCTCAGCTTTTCAAAAATCAAGGACCGGTAGCTGGAGCGTCGTTACGGCATCTTCATTCTCAGCTGGCGGTGTTACCTTTCATCCCACCGTCTGTAGCGCGTGAGCAGGCTTTTCTCACACGTTATCAGGCAGAAAATGGAACCTGTTATCACTGTACCGTTCTGGAATATGAACTCCGTGAGCGATGGCGTTTCGTGGAAGAAACGGACTATTTCGCGGTTTTTTGCCCGTTCGCGTCACGATATGCGGGAGAAGTGCATGTCATGCCCAAACGTCACGTGCCGTGTTTTGTGCAGTCTACACGTGAAGAACTGGATGATCTGGCCGTCGTATTACGGAAACTCATTCAGAAAATGGAAAACGTGATGAGGATTACCGATTTTAATCTGGTTCTCCGCTCGTCACCATGGAATTACACTTCAGAAGGGGTGGCAGTAGATGAGATTTTCCATTGGCGCTTGGAAATCTGTCCACGAACGACCTGCCAGGCGGGATTCGAGTTGGGAACCGGCTGTTTCGTAAATCCGATTTCTCCTGAAACTGTCGCAGCAGTGTTGAAGTCAGGACATGAAAGAATAAATGAAAGAAAGAAGGAGAATAATTAGGGAATGTTTCCTCTAAAAGGCCTCTCGGAGGAAATATTTCTTTAAATTTTCGTTTTTTCTCCGGTCCCTCTTGAAATTTTATAGAACTCGTGTACAATTAAAATCAAATAAAGGGGAGGCTCGCCTAACTTGAAACATTTCATATTTTGCGACGTTTTTACGTTTTTTATCTTTTAAGGTATGGAATATTCAGACTAAAACTCCCCCCGATAAATTTCACTCGAGTCAGCGACTCGAATGTGAAATAGTCCGTATTTCTTTACTTCTTCAGGAGAATAAGATATGATTCGACGCACTTTCCTTCAGACAGGTCTTGCCGCAGGAACGGTCGGTTTTATGGCTGGAATTCAGAACGCGGACGCGAATACAGAGGTTAAATCACACGTCAACGTGAGTGAAATTCTGCCTGGAACACCGATCCCAACGGATGGGAAACCGTTTCAGAAGATTAAAATCGCCCAATTCGGCGTCCGACACGAACACGCAAGCGGGAAAATGAACACACTCCGAATGCTCCCTGACCTGTTCGAAATCGTGGGAATCGCGGCTGAATCTCCCGAAGAAGAAGCGAAACACAAGAATGACGGCGTTTATCGAGGTTTAAAATGGTACTCGAAAGAGGAACTTCTGAACCTTCCGGGACTTGAGGCGGCAGCGGTCGAAACGGAAATGACGGAATTACTCCCTACTGCGATAAAATGCGCGGAACGCGGACTTCATATGCACGTAGATAAGCCGCTGGGACAAGATTTAGAGGAGTGTCGGAAGATGCTGGAAGCATGTCGCACGAATAACGTGATTATGCAGCCAGGCTACATGTTCCGCACGAATCAGGCGTTCCGACTTCTCCTGAAAGCGGTTAAAAAAGGATGGCTTGGTGAGATTCACGATGTGGCACTCGACATGTGCCGGAATGACGTTTCTCCCGGTTTCCGAAAATGGTTGGCGACGTACCGTGGTGGCGGAATGTACGATTTCGGTTCACACCTGATCGATTACGTCGTAGAACTTCTCGGAATGCCAAAAGAAATTCATGTTTTCGAGAAACCGGACCCGAACGACGGACTGAGTGATAATACACTATCGGTAATGCTCTATGAAAAGGCAATTGCGGAGATTCGCGTTTCACTCCGTAAAATTGATGGTTTCGCACGTCGCCGACTGGCTGCACACGGGACGAAAGGTTCCTTTACCGTAGACCCGATTGAAGCGTGGTGGCATGACCCAGCCACGAAAAAACTTCCACCACTCAATGTACGATTGACACTCGCAGAAGATAATGAAGAGTTCCCAAAAGGGACGCACGAGCTGAAACTAGAACCGTACTCTGACCGTTATATCGGACAGTTGACCGATTTCGCGTACTATATCCGCGGCCTGAAAGAGAATCCGTACACTCTCGATTATGAACTGGAGGTCCAGAAAGTCATTCTTGCGGCCTCCGGTTACATAAAATGGGTAGGGTAAATAGATTTCCCACTGAAATGGAAATGGATATGGAATCGAAAACGGAAATGGAAATTTCAGAAAAAATATCCTACCCCCCTCGTGAAAGCGGATATTATGTTAAAATGTGAACATGGAATCTACGTGAAACACGCGAGATAAGCTCATGTTCATACCGTTTTCAGAAAACAGGGCTAATTTTAACTGAAAATTACAGGGCAAGTCAGAACAGGAATGGCGGAAAAAAAGACACGGAGTAAAAAAAGTGCGGATGATAAGCCGGAGCTGATTCCAGTAGAGCGTTCCGTCCCGCAGAATATCGAGATGGAACGCGGTATTCTGGGAAGCGTTCTTCTGGAACCGCACATGTTGGACGACATTCAGGAAATGTTGCGTGAGGATGATTTCTATCTCGACGCGCATCAGGTTCTTTATCGGAACATTCTTGAAATTCATAATACAGGTAAGGCGCTGGACGCGCGCACACTCGTCGAGAATCTGGAGCATAATGAACATCTCGCGCGTGTTGGTGGAATCGCGTATATCAGTGAGGTTCTCCATTCCGTCGTTACAGCAGCTCACGCACCGGCTTATGCAGAAATCGTCCGGGATAAAGCCCGATTACGAAAACTAATTCAGGCGAGCACGACGATTATTCAGAAGTCTTATGAGCCGGATTCCGACGTAAATGCGTTGGTGTCCGAGGCGGAGGAGCTAATTTTTGCCGTCCATGACGAGCGGAGTAGCGATTCCGTGCAGGGAATGATGGAGGTTCTGGAAGAAGTCTGGGAAAAAGTAAACCTCTATAAAGAAGGTGGTGCTGTGGGAATTCCGACCGGCTTCACCGACTTGGACCGGATGACAGGAGGGCTTCACGATAATGAGTTAATCATCATCGCAGCTCGTCCGAGTATGGGGAAAAGTGCGTTCGCTGCGAATATCGCTGATTATGCTGCGATGGAGGCAAGGAAAGCGGTCCTTTTCGTCAGTCTTGAAATGTCACGTGCGGAGTTGGGCATGCGTCTCCTCTGCGGACGTGCGGGAGTGGACAGTCAGCGAGTCCGTCAGGGACGTGTCAGTCAGGCGGAAACACGTGCATTACAGGAAGCGACTTCCATGATGATGCACGCGCAATTATTTATTGACGATTCACCGAGCCGGACAGTCTCCGACATCGCTGCGTTGGCGAGACGGTATAAGCGGAAAGGCCAACTGGATCTGATTCTGGTAGACTATCTCCAGTTTATCAAGGATGACGGCACGACGACGAATCGACAGGAACAGGTGGCGAAAATCTCACGCCGACTGAAGGAACTTGCGCGAGAACTGCACGTTCCAGTCGTCTGTCTTGCGCAGTTGAACCGGCAGACGGAAGAAGGAAATGACCACAAGCCGAAAATGAGTAACCTGCGTGAATCGGGATCCATCGAGCAGGACGCAGATGTGGTGATGTTCGTACACCGTGAAGAATACTATTATCAGGGAAAACCGGAAGAAATTGAGAAGAAACAGCTGGCAGGTAAGGCTGAAATCATCGTCGCGAAACAGCGTAACGGACCGACTGGTCTGGTAAAATTACTCTGGGAAGCGAGCCTGACGCAATTCAGGAACATGGCACACATGCACCATGATGATCTACCGAATGACCTGTAAACCAGAGATTATATCCAGTATTTTACTTTTATCACATGGCGGCGCTCCTGCGTCGCTTTTCACGTTATGGCCAAAATAAAGAAAATATCGGACTCCATTTCCCTTGCCGACCGCCTCCAGTCCGCGCTGGTTCCAGAAGAGAAACAGTTATATACCATTCCGAAAAACTGGGTATGGGCATATCTTCTGAATGGCATAGTGACCTGCCTCGATTCATTCCGGAAGCCTGTGAACACAGCTGAAAGAGTGAAACGGACAGGAGATATTCCGTATTACGGTGCGACAGGACA
>JAUNAI010000035.1 GCA_030527705.1 Planctomycetia bacterium
AGCAGAAAAAGATATTCACCCGCGTAATAAATGGGACGTCGGAAACCGTCTTGCTCGCTGGGCACGAGCGAACGATTACGGCAAAACGGGAATCGTTTACTGCTCGCCGATGATGGAAAGCGTTACGATTGACGGCGCGAAGGCAATTGTGAAGTTCAACAACGTCGGTAGCGGACTGATCGTCGGCAAAAATACCGAGCGCGTAGGCGTTTCGGTTGTTGATGAAGCTCCGAAATACTTTGCCGTCGCGGGCGAAGACAAGAAATTCTTCTGGGCGGAAGCGAAATTGGTCGGTAACGATACGGTAGAACTGACCTGCGCGGACGTTCCGGCTCCGAAATTTGTCCGTTTCGCGTTCCAGAGTAACCCGGCACAGTTTAACCTTTACAGTAAAGAAGGTCTGCCAGCTACGCCATTCCGCACGGATAAATAAGGAAATAACGGCGACATAGAAGAAAGTGCCTAAAAAAGCGACGCAGTCACGATTAAGACTGTGTCGCTTTTTATCATCTGACCTCATAGGAGACCATCATTATAGCTCTACGGCAAAGGCTTTCGGATTCTATTCTTTAGGAAACGATACATACTTAAGGAGACGGTAAATATCTGGGAGGCGACACGTCTCGCGTCGCTAATTCCCTTCTTTTTAAGAGGGGTGGCGGACGTAGTCCGATGGGGTGTTCTAAAGTGGAAAATACGTCACAATTCGGCCCCCCCACCTTCGGCGTCCCCTTCTTGAAAAGAGGGGAATTTAGAATACTTTTTAGGCTAAATGTTATCTTTTTCGCAACTTCCGCTCTTGCGTGCTCGTCACCTCCAAAAATCGCCACTTAATCAGCGATTCCTTAACAACTTATTTCACCTTCAAAAATCTCGCAATCTGCCACAGTGTGACGATGTGATTCAGGAAAACAATCAGTAAAATGACGACAAAAAGGACACACGCAATCAGTGTAATAATCGCAAATTTCGGGACGAACAGTCCGATTAACATACCGAGAATCAAAATTATGAACGCGATACCATAATTCATGTAAAGTCGGCGCGTATCTTTCTGGAGTTTCTCGGAATTGAGCGTCTCTCTCCCAGATTTTTCAAAAATAGGAGCCAGAAAAAGATTTCCAGAATGCTGAAAAGCTGTGAGAATAACATCAGGATGTAAGAAATAAGGGAAAGTACGACCCAGAGCGTACCATTTTTAGCGCGTGTCGCAGGCGTTCCCAGACAGAGAAGCGTGCCGACGAGATTTAGACAGTAAGCAAGTCCGCTGATTATGTTTACCGTGAACAGCATGGGGTGGAGGGCACCGCGTTCCAGAATGGACATGCTTTTAAGTTCCGTTATCATCTCCTTCGAGGCCGCTACTTGATACACATAGATAAAAATGACGGCAACGCCAATTATGCTTATCATCTGTCCCCAAAAAACGAAAAGTAACCCTTTCCGTGTCGTCGCCAGCTCCAGATTCTGATTTCCCGGCAGATTTACCGTGCTCTCATTTTCCGGCAGATGTTCCTGATTCAGCATTTCGGACATATTATCCTCCTTCACTCGACAAAAATCTGTCGAACTTGAATGTATGATTAAATAATAACAGTAATAATCTAAGAACGTTTAAAAGTCAAGTAGCTCACAGGTTTTTTATATAAATTTTTAGAAAAAAACATAAATTTATTTCGTTTTCTGTGAATCCATTCCCCCAATCGCAAGAAATGAAGATTTAGAAGTTATGTTCTTTCTTAAACTCGTCCCACGCGGAATAAATTCTGTCCAGAGTTCCCCGATTCTTCTCGATATAAAACTCGTCCGGTCCGGTTAAGCTCATGTGTCCCCGAATGGAATCCATCAAGTAATCCTCCAATCGCTCACACCGAATCTTGTAATCGTACAACAAAACAAAAATATCATGTAAATAATACCTATATTCATCAAAAACACTTGGCATCGGGTCCTTATAAACCCCAATCGGGTCCCAGTATCTCTATAAAATCTCATCCGGAACAGAAACTCCGTCATTTCTTCCCTGCTTAGCTCCGGAAATTCGCTCATTTTATACAACTCCTACTTTAAAATTCAGGAAAAGACGGTTCTTCCGATCGTCCTTTCAACCTCGCGAACGACGGTAAAGCGAAAATTTTTAATGTGTCGGGCATAAGCTACCTTTTTTTATCCGTGACATCATCCAAAAATAAGGATTTCTCTGAGTTTCCTCCGTTTTCCACTTCAAAATCCGTTGCCGATACAGCGTGTTAAGCCTCTCGCACTCCGTCACCGCTTCCTCTTCCGTCAAAACCACTTTCACGGTATTCAAATAATTTGAAAGCGTCTCCACTTCCCGTAAATTCCCTACCCTTTCCAGTTCCATCAATGGCTCGTCGTACCGCAAAATGACGTAAACATGGTCATATCCCTTGTTCGGTGTGTCCATTCTCACAACCTTTCCGTGCGCATTCCATGCTCTCATTGAATATATCATCATTAACCTTAATCACTCACTTTTCTTCCATAAAATCATCATGATAAATCTCACACTGCGGAAACAGCGTTTTCAGTTTCTTCACCCCTTCCGGAGTTATTTGAGTTCCGGTCACGTCCAGACTTTTCAGTCGGCATTTCCAGTCAAAACTCAGTCCCTCCAGCGGACGAATCGCTTCATCCGTTATCAGCGTGTCAGAGAGATCAAGATATTCCACCTTCCAAAGCAGGTTCGGCAACGTTTCCCACAGCCCAGCCCCCTCCCCAATTTCGGGCATGTTTAGACGTAATACTCGAATCGGCGTACTCGACCAGCCAAAAACATACAAATATCGATACAACTTTTCCTTACAAGTCGAAGAATCCAACTCAATATGAGAAAAATAAACTCCCGTCGGGCAGCAGTTCGGACCACCGATAGACATGTCGACGCTAGCCCCCATCGATTCCAGCTTGGACGCACTATAAAAACTCACCGTTTTTGAGGCAAAATACCAATTCACCCCCGTCAGTGCAACCATCATCACCGCGACTGTCAGCCAAAAAAAGTATCTTACAAGTTGCTTGACAAAACGCATGATTTTCTCCTATTTCGCCGTCAATTTACCGATCAAATAGAGACGACTTATACAACCCGCGCTCCTCGATATAATGAATCACCGCGTCGGGCGTGTGGTAACGGATACTCTTTCTGTCGGCGATGGCTGCGCGAATGGCGGTACTCGAAAACGCTACGGACGGCATCGGAACGCGCGACGCACGGATTTTCTCAAGCGTTTCCGACGACGCAATTTCCGCGAGAAAGTCTAAATCCCCAATTTCATTTCCGTCCCGACCAATCACTGCCGGCGTGCAGAGCTCACAAATCCGTTTCGGCAAGTACCATTTCGGGAAAATTCGGAGCATATCCTCCCCCATCAACAGAAAAAGCTCCGCGTCGGAGTACTTCTGCGACAAAAACTCGACGGTATGAACCGTATAACTTACCTGATTCTGTTCCAGCTCGAACATTTCTAGCGCGAAATCCGGGTTTCCCTCAAGCGCGAGCTTCAGCATCGCGACGCGGTCCGCCTCGTCTGTCAGCGATTTATCCTGTTTATGTGGCGGAATCCGTGCTGGCACGAACAAAACCTGATCTAGCCGAAGCGTTTCCCTCGCCGACTCCGCAAGCAAAAGATGTCCAAAATGCACAGGGTCAAACGTCCCGCCGTAAATACCGATTTTCATTTTTTGTTTTTACTTTTATTTTAAAAATTTATCTAAAACCGCTTGTTTACGTTGTGCATAAACATTTAGTATTTCTTGTAAACGTGTAATTTCTTCTTTATATTGTTGAATTGTTTTAACAATTCGTTCTTGTGTTTCGGTGGGGGGAAGTGGGATGGAGAGCGATTCATAAAAAGCAATTGGCACTCTACGATGTCCACTTGCTCCAGTCATATGTTTCTCTGCTTCCATACGAATACGATTTCGGTTTAAGTACGAAAATAAATAATACGGATTAACGCTTTTATTACAACGAAATACGTGAAATTCAGAACTTCCCATACCAATACCATTGGTCAATCCCTGAGCTATCGCACATTTTCCATTTTCCATACAAAGGGGTAATTTTAGCAATTATAATATCATTTTCACGAAAATAAGTATAACTTCCTTTTCGTACCTCTCCTAATAATCGCTCAACTTTACGTTCTATATAACCATCATTGCTAACAGATGACATATCGACAAATGAAATAAGCATATCGTCTGCAAGTGAAGCGATTTCGGATTTTGAAGGATTAATTGCAATGCACAAATCTTCAAGTTTGCTCCCCCCCCCCGATTTGACCAATATATCCAATTTAACAAAAATGTCTTCGATTTTTTTTCGATATTCTTCAATCGCCATTCTGGAAGTATTATATTCTTCATCGATTTTTTCACATTCCAAAACAATCTGTCGCTGAATGTCAAGCGGCGGATGTGGAATTTTAATATTTTCCAAATTAGTTTTATTTAAACCTCCCTGTGCAGAACCTGTAATATTCGCTTTTAATTGTGTCTGCCCCCAATCGCTAAATAAGAATGCAAATAAGTATTTTTGAGTATCTAAATTTTCGCAACGGAGAATAAATATATGCTCATTTATCATTGCATCGACATTTTCTAATTCATTCCGAACAATTGCGACTTTGCCTGTTAAAGCTCCATCTTTACAAATAAGTACATCATTTTTACACAATTTCCCTTTTGTAGAATTTTTGTAAAACTCTGTCGGAACAAATTTAGGTTTTTTCAGATTTATTCTTCCGTTTACATTATCGATATGTTCACCGCCAAGAGAATAAATTCCCTCGGTTAACATTCCAACGCCACCTGATGGACGTGAGCCAGTTTCGATTAAGCAAACAATTTCCTTGATTGCACACAACTGCCATTTAGTCTGTATTTTTTCTACTGTTTTTTCAGGAGCGAGTCTAATTGCCGTATTAAAAACAGTTCTGGAAAAATCTAACAAGTCGATTAACGGAACAAAATTATAATATTGAGCTAGTTGCGGAACCTCATGACGTTTGTTATTGAAAGAACTTCGCACAATCGCCGCTAGCGTTTCCGAATCTGTTCGATCAGAATCATTATATAACTTTCCGCCTGGCGTGTTAATAATAATTCCTTCAGCACCCTTGCGTTTGCTCCAATCATATCCTAAAAATAATTTTTGTTGAGCATTGTCGGAAGGAGCCGTAATTATCAACGTATTTTGTTGATAAGCTAGCGCAAAACAATAAACCTTTTTACGTTCAATCTCTTTTACAAAATTATAGAAGTTTTTTTTCTCGGATAATTTACCGTTTATTGTCTTTTTCGTTCGAAACTCTCTCACATATTGCGCGAAATAGTCGATATCATTCCATTCGTCAACTTTTCGACTTTCAATAGTAAATTGATGATAATCTTCTCGTGAAACGCCAATTTTTTGACAATACGCTTCTAAAATATCATAGTCTCCCCAATCGACGGAAGGCGTTCCGTTCAAAATCATATCAACATTATCCAGAACTAAATTCTTTCGCTGTGGCGGTTCATTATATTTTTCTAAAAACAATACCACCGTATTGGTTCCTGTTTCACTAAAGGTTTTATTTCCGAACTGAACAATCGAACGAATATAAAAATTCTGCAAAATATTCTTACGTACCGCAATGTAGCTTCCTGAATCGTTCGACAGAATTGAAGAAGGTAAAATAACAGCGGCTATTCCTTGTGGTTTTAGAAGTTGAGCAATACGTTCAACAAACAAAACTTCAATTTCGGAGCCATCGTTAGAAATTTTCTCCAACAAATCAAATGAGTTGTTTTTTAAATTTAGATGAGATTTAAACCCCTTTACCGCGTATGGCGGATTGGCGACAAGAATATCGAAAGTGCCATTTTCAATTCCTTTGTCAGGATATTGATCAAGTCCATCTCCGAAAACAATTTTTCCTTCGCCCGCGCCATTCATGAAAAGCGAAACTTTCGCAACACGGGCAAGGCGATAATCCTTTTCGATTCCAAAAATGCACTTCTCAACCCATGAATTCTTTTCATCAAATAAAAAATTGACCGCGTTTTGGGAATCTGTTAAATCGGAATCTTGACGTTTATACCAATCATTGATTGCCTCAATCGCTTCAACTAAAAAATGTCCAGCGCCACAAGCGTAATCTATAATTTTAGGTAACAACGCCGTATCATTTTTTTTCAAAACCTTATCCAATGGGAGACAATCCCAAATAAATCTTGTAATTGGCATGGGAGTGAAAAACTGTCCTTCATTTTGTTTAAATCCCTTATTTAGTAGTTTTTCAAATAAGTCACCCAAAAATTGGTCTTTCGATGAATAAACAATTCGATATTTTTCAAAAAGTTGAACCATTTCTACAAGAATTTTGCCATTTTGATAAAACAATTCCTCATTATGAACATTTTTAAACGAAAAATCGTTATTTGTAAAAAATTTTAAAGTTCGAATCGTTCTTCGTAAATCTTCAATTACAGCTTTTCTTTTTTGAGTATTCAGACGCTCAAACAGTTCTTCGGGATAATTGTCGGAAACATATTCTATTTTTTCTTTCATGAAACGTTCCATACCGTCGCGGTGCAATCGTTGTAAACGGTCTTGCAATGTTTCATAGGTATCTGTCCCACTTTTATATTGAAATTCCGTAGGATCATTGTCTTTTTTGCCAATTTCATCAACTAATTTGCAAATAAACAAAGCAATGAGCCGATTAAACGCATTTTCCTTATCGCTAACATTATTGTGTCGCAAAATTTCTTCAAACTGATTTACAATTTTGTCATTAGCGGAAAATTCGCGCAGGTCTTTTTTGCGTAAAGGTTTTATTCCAATAGAGTACGCCGTAGTGTCTTCACCAAAGATTAACTGCGTGTGTATCTGTTTAGAATATGTTTCCGCCCATACGCGAAAAAGGTCTGGAACACTTTGAGCATTTTGGTATAGAAGAACAGATTTGTCTTTTTTCGCTACAAGTTTAATATTTTCATCATCTGAACAGTTAATAATATCGTTTTCATAGTGCAAATCTCCATTAACCAAATCACACGTGTACAAAGATAACCATTTAGTAGAACGTTCTTGTTGCCAATATGAAAAGAGCTGTCCTCCATCCAACGTTAATTGTCTTTTAGCGCGAGTATATTCATCTGCGGTTTTGCATTCAATAATCATAAGCATTGTTTTTTGGTCTTGATTATAAACACAAATATCCGCTCTTCCACTTTTGGAATCATGACCAAGATGCCAAGGTTTTTCTAGTTCAATATGCTCTGGACGATAACCTTTTTCCAATAAACGATGAATACATTCAAAAATTACGAAATTTTCCGGTTGCGAGAAGTTACAAGTTGTAGTCACATGAATTTTAATGCCTATTGGATATAGCAACTTTTCATTTTCAAAATCAACGGAAAGTTGACATCTACCAGCATCAAATGTTTTAGTATAAACCTTGCCTGATAAAGTAAAACCACCTAATATTTCTAGTAATTTAGGAAAATTGTCACGTGTAATCATGGTATCATAGGAAAACGAAAGGGAATTTAATATAAAATATAGCTGATATTCTAGCTTACTTCAGCAACAGTCGTTCCGTGAAGTTAATGGAGACTTTCAGGGAACTGACGTCGCCACGGAAACCGAGGACGGACTGGTCGACACGCTCGGTAAGTAAAATCGCTCGCCCACGCTCTACGTCGAAAAGGAAAGTTCCCTCATAAAGTCGGTCCAGAAGTTGCGCACGAATCGCTTGGTCCTGAATCGGTGACAGAATTTTGGTAGAATACGCAATTCGCGCAATTCCGTTCGAGACGCCCTCCAGCGTGAATCGCTGAATCATCTCCACACGCTGAAGCGTTCCCGTCTGATTCGAGGCGTAAATCGGATACTTATGCGTCCAGGAATGTCCGACCGAAATCGCTTCTTCCGGGAAAATGATGCAGACGTACGCCTGATTCGCCTGCTGCACAATCGTCGTCGCACGATAATCCTCACGGGAAATCTGTTCCCCACGCGCAGAAATCTGTACACGAGAAAGCTCACGCCCCAACGATTCAGGAACCGTGTCGAAACCGTCCTGCGGAGCCATTTCCGTCCGAGAATCGAACGTCCGCATCGTACCGTCTTCTCGCCGTTCGCGCATGTCGACCCACGGCACGGAATTCACGACCGTTCCCACACCGTTTTCGTCCACTTTTTCCACTTTCCAGCTCTTTACCGAGTGCGTGTACGTGTCCACATTTTCGGCAGTCGTTCCGATTTTCGTCAGCGTCCGGTTACTGTGCGTCACCTCCCAGTCGAGCTGGTCACCCACGTTCCACTGATAACGCAACAGATACTTCTGCGCTGTTTCCGACGCCGTCTCCGGTTCCGTTTTCGATTCAGTTCCAGATTCAGCCGAAAATGCAGAAGTCGCAGGCAAAAAAGCGACAAAAAATAATGCCGAAAAAGTGGCGAAAAATAGAAAACGCAGTGATTTTTTCATGATATTCTTCCTTGATTCTGACCTGAGAAAACACGGATAAAAACGTAAATTAAAGTAAACCGAAAACCATGATATTAAATCTCCCACAGATCTCACAGATTACCACGATTTTAAATATTTATACTCGACACATTATAAAATTACGCTTTACCGTCATTTCACGTTGCAGAAACGACTGCCGGAAAGACCGGCCTACCCTGAAATTTTAAATGAAATTAGTATATATATGAAATCTGTTTTTTCTCTGCAAAACATCTTAAAATAAGGAGGTTCAGAACGCCAAAATATTTCAATTCTGAATCATTTACAATTTCCGAAATCTCATTTCTTTCTGTGTAAATCTGTGAGATATGTGGGAGATTTAATGTGTTTTGCTTTCGGGTTAAATCATGTTTTAATGATGTTCTATATTAGGTGCCCCCCCCAGCCCAATTTTTTCTGAAGCTGGGTAAAATACGAAAACCCGGGTATATTTAACATTCGGAATTGTATTGGTGACGGGGTAATTTCTACACGGTCGGACGGTGTGATTTCCGCAATTTGTCGACCATCGACAATCACTGCGGCTTCCGTGCTTCCCGGACGTAAACACATTGTGTATGTACGCATCGCAGAATCAACAATCGGCCGGAATGTCATCGAGTGCGGCGCAATCGGTGAAATCACCACCGCGTCAAGTCCCGGACGCAAAATCGGTCCGCCGACAGATAAATTATGCGCAGTGGAACCGATTGGCGTACTGAGAATCATACCGTCACACCGACAAGTCGTTAAACTCTCTCCATCTGCCCAAATTGCCACGTCGATAATGTGAAACGCCGCGCTCTGAATCGCCGTTTCATTCATGACGAGCGACGAAATCACCTTCTCACGCTCAGTCCCCGCGTTTTTAATAATCGTACAGTCTAAAAGTCGGTAACTCGAGATAGAAAAATCCTGTTTCGGCGCATGCGTCTGTAAATTCTCCAACCACTGCGCTCCGTCCGTTTTTTCCAGCCGTGTGAGACGCTCCAGGACAGCAAGTAAGTCGTCATCCCGCGAAAGACTCGCCAGAAAACCGAGCCGGCCAAGATTCACCGCCAAAATGGGAAGTTGGCGCGCTCCCATCTGCTGAACAGCGCGCAAAATAGACCCATCCCCGCCAAAAACGAGCGCCATATCCGCCTCCGTCTCTGCGAGGTCAGCCGTTCCAGTCAGGTCTTCCTGCACAATTTCCGCGTATTTTTGAATGGACGGGCGCAAAACAGCAATCGTTTCCGCAACGCCCGCCCGATTCCGGTATCCAAGAATAATAACGCGCATGGATTTATGAAAAAGCGTTAAAATTTCACCTGTCCGACCTTCAGCGAACGAATATTCATCGTACCTACGCCAAGTTCTTCACCCATCGCGAGGTACGAAACCTGCTCAAGCGGCATGTCCACAATCTGGTTAAAGAATCGCGTCGCAGCCGTGTCTACCGCCACCATATCAGTCGACATGAAAAGTGCTTTCGTCAGCACCACATCTGCCTCGGAACGCCCTTTCGGACCATTCGACTTCATGGTACGATATGCGTCCACGATATTCAGAACCGGCTTTTTCGCGAGGCAACTGTCCGCGATACACTGGTGAAGGTCATTCGTGTGGAAGAACCGACGGTCCCAGACGATTCCCATCAAGTTTTTCATCGCAATCGTCATACGGGCACCGACATGACACTTCAGAACCGGCACGTTAATCCACACGTCCGCGTCCAGAATCGCCTTAAGAATCTTCGCTTTTTTCAGGTTTTTTGCGCCCGGAATCTCAACTTCACGATAATAACTTTCATCGTTACCCGGTAACATGTTCGCACCAGCCTTAATCACAGCCGCTTCAACGCCACTGGTCTGATAACAACGACGCCATTCGTCACAGGTATGTTCCACGACGTTCACTTCCGACGCTCCCGCTTCAAAACATGCTTTAATCAACGCGGAAACAAGGTCCGGATTCGTATTTGCAGCCATTTCGGGCGTTCGGTCCCAACCAACATTCGGTTTAATACAGACTTTCTGACCTTTTTTCACAAAACGACTCATTCCACCCATCTTCTTGATTGCGGCCGTAAACATTTCTTCCGGTTCACCACCCATAGCGATAACGAGGTCGGTATCCGCGCCACTCGCAGCTTTAACACTCTGCGCTAAAACTGAAGAAGGCCCCTCGGAAGAGACGAGTGCAGCCGTGCCAGCAACCGCGACAGATTTCAGGAAGTCATGACGATTTAACATGTGCTTGTTCCTTATATAAATGGAATTGGAATACGAATCTATGCGAATCTTTCCTGTCAGACAAATCACAAGACACTATATTGAGTCAGAATTCAGTGTTTCCCAGGAAAAAATACACATAGCCTCAAATTTTCTTTATTTTACACGATATTTCTAGTTTTCGCAAGGGGGCTTACTGTTTTTTTAGGAAAATTCAGGAAAAAAACGCAAAAATTCAAGAAAATTCTCCTTTCAATCTAGGAAACAAAAACGACATTATGATTATTGCTCATATATACTAATTGCGTTTTAAATGCGTATTTTGGGGAACTTACGTGAACTAGTATCCATCTCAAAAGAAGTAAAAGCTTACCCCAAATCCCCCTACATGGGGTATATTTAAGAAAGTGAAATAAAGATTGTGAAAAAATTTCCAATGTTTTTGGTTTACCCCCCCTTTCTTTCTCCTTGATTTTTGTTATAGTTAAAACCATCAATGTTAGTCATTGTCGCTTGCTTTATACCATGTATCCTTTAAAAGAATATCGGATTCAGCAAAGAATAACTTCCATTTTATAAAAGATGGAATAGTGCGTGATATTTTCTAGCGTCCAAAAAAATTGACGCACCAGAATGAAAATTGGAACGTATTGATATAATAGAGAGTAGTCAGTTTCAAATCTATTTTGAAACCAAATTTAAACATTATTTAGAGAAGGGGATGAAAAATGCCGAGAGGTGGAAAACGTAAAGGTGCAGGACGTCCAAAGGGAACAGGAAAATTTGGCGTGCCGACGAAAGCAATCCGCGTTCCGGAAGCTATGACGGAACAGATTGTCAATTTCGTTCACCGCAAGGGTGATATTTATCCGCTGTACCCCAATCAGTGCCAGGCGGGTTTCCCGGCGACGCTGGAAGAACTGCCGAGTGAAGAACTGGATCTGATCGGATTATTGGTCCAGAATGCTCCGGCAACGTTCTTTGTACGTGCGACGGGCGAATCGATGATTGGCGCTGGTATTTTCGCAGGTGATCTTCTTGTCGTGGACAAGAGTGTCGAAGCGGAAAATAATGATATTGTCATCGCGATTGTGAATAATGAATTCACCGTTAAACGTCTGATTCGTGACGCTAACACGACGGAACTCCGCAGTGAAAATCCGGATTATCCAGCCATCGCGATTCCGGAAGGTACCGAACTCCAGGTTTGGGGTGTTGTGAAGCACGTCATTCATACTGTCTGAATTTTATCTACGACAGAGTGAAAATTTAAGAATGGAAGCCTGAAAGTACTGACTTTTGGGCTTCTATTTTTTAGAACAGAGATTTATTTTATTTCTGCCCAGACTCTACAACTTGTCTAAAATTCTCAATTTCTCAGAAAGCGAATCAAAAAAACAAAAAAATTTTGAAAAAATCGGGAAATTTTTGCTAAATAACCCTATTTCTGGTTTACCTCCCCCTTCCATACGTCATTTTTTTTGTTAAAATCATATTTCATGAAAAAATTTTACATGGATAGGGTAAAATTTTATTCCAATGGGGAAGAAACGCTGTCCGTGTAGTTTTCAATTCCAACCGTCAAGAGAGACTTAAGGTTCGGAAAGTCAGTTATCATTTTACAAGAACATTTTTGAAGGGATAATTTCATGGCGAAGTATCAAGTCGATAGTATCCGTAACATCGCACTTTGTGGACATTGTAGTGCAGGTAAGACCACGATGGTTGATAAGATACTCCACCGGACCAAGGCGATCAATCACACGGGTACCGTGGACGCGGGGACCAGTTATTGTGACTGTGAAGAAGAAGAGAAGGCGCATAAGTACACCATCGAATCCAAGCTCACTCATTTCGATTATAAGGGCAAATTGTTCAACGTGCTCGACACCCCGGGTTATCCGGACTTCATCGGCCAGACGATTGGTGCTCTGAATGGTGTCGATAATGCAGCGGTCGTCATCAACGCGCAGAGTGGTATCGAAGTAAATACTCGTCGTGTTTTCCACGAAGCGAAGCGTCTTGGTCTCGGTTGCTTCATTATCATTAACAAATTGGACGGTGACAACATCAATTTTGACGAATTGATGGACCAGATTAAGGACGTTTTCGGTTCCGAATGCTTCCTGATGAATAAACCGAATGCAGTTGGCGCGGGTTTCTCCGGCGTCGAAAGTGCGATTGATGATGATTTCATCGAACAGGTTGTGACCTGTGATGATGACTGGATGGAAAAGTTCCTCGAAGGTGAAGTTCCGACCGATGAAGATATGGCGGTTCTGCTTCCGAAAGCTGTTGCTCAGGGAATTCTCGTGCCGGTAGTTTGCGTCAGCGGTAAAAATGAAATCGGCTTGGACGAACTGCTTGACATTTTCGCGCAGGCTGGTCTGAATCCGGCGATGGTTGAACGTACGACGAAAGACGCTAATGGTGAAGAAGTTGAAATCACTGCTGATCCGTCAGCTCAGTTGGTCGCTCGCGTTTTCAAGACTCGCGCTGACCCGTTCGTGCAGAAAATCAGTTATTTCCGTGTTTATCAGGGTTCGGTAAAAACGGGCGATACTGTCCCGGTAACCGGTAGCCGTAAAGGTCTGAAAGTTGCGCAGCTGTTCCAGATGCAGGGTAACCAGACGGTGGCTCTTGATGAAGCTGGTCCGGGTTATATCTGTGCCGTGACGAAAGCGGAAGACCTACAGACGAGCACGACGCTTGGTAATACGACGATGGCGGAAATTGTGTTCCCGACGCCGATGGTGTCGTTGGCAGCTACACCGAAATCCCGTGGTGACGAAGGTAAACTCTCTGGCGCGTTGGCGAAACTGTGTGAAGAAGATTCCACGTTCAAGCGTGAACAGGACGCGCAGACGAAAGAGCTGGTTATTACTGGCATGAGCGAACTGCACCTGCAGATTCTGCGTGAACGTCTGAAGCGCCGTGACAAGGTAGAAGTCGACACGAAAGAACCGAAGATTCCGTATCGTGAAACGATTCAGCGTAATGGTGACGGTAGTTATCGTCACAAGAAACAGTCTGGTGGTTCCGGTCAGTTCGGTGAAGTCCACATTCGTATGTATCCGTTCCCGGGTGGTACCGATCCGGCTGAATTCTGCACGAAAGACCGCTTCCCGACCCTGAAAGAATTCCATCTTGATCCAGAATTCAACTTCCTGTGGGTCGACACGGTTACGCAGGGTTCGATTTCCGATAACTTTAAACCGGCAATCGAAAAAGGTTTCCGTGAAAGAATGATGAAAGGCGTTATCGCTGGTTGTAAAGTTCAGGACATCGCAGTCGAACTTTATTTCGGTAAAATGCACGACGTGGACTCCAACGAAACGGCATTCAAAACGGCTGCTTCGATGTGCTTCCGTAACGTGTTCCAAGAATGCAAGCCAACGCTGTTGGAACCGGTGGTAAAGATTGAAATTACGATTCCGACGGATAAAGTCGGTGACATTTCTGGTGACCTTTCGACGCGTCGTGGTCGTCCGCTTGGTATGGAAAGCGCTGGTGGTGGTATGCAGACGATTATTGCCGAAATTCCGCTCGCAGAAGTTACCAATTATGCGCGTGTTCTGGCAAGTATGACCGGTGGTCAGGGCAGCTACAGCATCGAGTTCGACCGTTATGATGTGGTTCCTGGAAACGTCATTCAGGAAATTATCGCGAAGAGCAAGATGGAAGAAGAAGAAGAGTAATTTGGATTCTGTACCATTGTAGTTCTGGGTAATAAAAACCGCTTGAAACTGAACGGGTAGAGTTTTTATTTCTCGCGTAAATTGCCTAAAGGGGTGAAATTATTAAGTTTCACTCCTTTTTCTTTTTTGTCTAAAAGTGATAAATTCTGAAATGAAAAATAAATTTTAGGAAATTCTAAAAAATTTTGATTCTCTGTTGTGATTTTGATTAGAAAGTGACGATAACATAGATATAGGTTATACTGTATGGTATGGAGGATTTGTTTGTGATATATCAATTTTATTCAGTGAAACGAATTGTTTTTTCCCTTGGTCTTTGCGTGCTGACATTGATTTTGTCTGCATGTTTTGTGACGGATGCGTACGCGCAGTGGTTTGGACGCCGCCAGCAGCAGCCGCAACAGGGAGAACGCATTTTACCTGCCGAAAATACATATTCAAGTGCGAGAAGTTTCAGTTCAGCGGTAGAACCGACGCCAGTAATACCGGGTTCTGAGCAGAATACCTATTTTCAAACATTCTCAGATTTTGATGTTTTTAAATCTGTAGATGAAGCGCGTGCGCCTTTTGGTGAAATAGCGGGTAGTGCAGCGATTGTTAATCTTTCCATTCGTGATATTGTGGATGGGATTTCTACACGTGGGCTGAACCAACGCTATAATCAATGGCGTAGTTATCTCGCAGGGGTACTGAAAAATACGGAAGGAGTTCGTTCTGGTTCGGAGTTAAACGGACTTGGGCGTCTAAGTTGGTATAAGAGTATTATGGCAGATCCATTAAAGGGTGCCGGTGAAGCAGAAGAGTTTACCAGAATGCTCCATATTAACCTATGTACTGGACGCACGGGATTCTGTAAAGGTCTGCAACGGATTGCGTCCCGGATGGATGTGGATGGAAATGGAATCCGTGTACCAGAAGCGTATCCAAAAAAATCGACTTATAAGAAGGCTCTAAGTGCATTGGAAAATGCGTTAATGGAAGCGTTACTATGTCATGGGCGTGCAATTGCGCCGATGAGTCAAGAGCAGTTAAAACTGGTGTCGAACTACGCTCACCGAATTTTAACGATTGAAGCGTCGGTCGGTCATACGGTCTCGATGCGTGGTTCTGGTAAACAGCAGATTCTGGCAATGCAGAAAATTGACCAGAGTGCAATGTACGCGGGACTTACCGAACTTTCGTTGATTATGGACCCCAATTTTATTAGAACCTTGGATAAAATGGAAGAACCTGCGGAATCGTTGACGTTCGCGGGTGTGACAGGCTCGATTGCGAAAATTATTGAAATGCAGGCAGGGGTTATTATCGTTGGCGGTCGGGGCAACAATGTATACGATATTGAAAAAATGCCGAACGTCTGTGCGATTATAGATTTAGCGGGTGACGACGTTTATCTTGAAGGTGCAGTTAACCTGAAACGACCGGTTTTAGCGATTCTGGACATTCACGGAAATGATACGTATAAAGGTAGCTTACCAGGAATTCAGGGAAGTTGTATTCTGGGAATTTCTATATTGGTTGATGCAGAAGGAAATGATACATACAGTGCGAAACACCACGCACAGGGTTCTGCGATGGGTGGAGCGTGTGCATTAGTAGATTATGACGGAAACGATTCTTATCATGGTGTCCGTCGGCTTCAGGGAACGGCCGTCTGTGGTGTTGGACTCTTGATTGACCGTCGCGGAAACGACCGTTATCATGCGGCAATGTGGTCGCAGGGAACTGGTCAGACACTCGGTTGTGGTGTGCTGGAAGACTGTACCGGTGACGACATTTACTACACTGGTGGTATGTATTTCGACTCGTATCCCGAAACACCTGGTTATGAGGGTTGGGGACAGGGACTTGGTACAGGAATTCGTGGTGTTGCGGCTGGTGGTATTGGTGTCCTGTTGGAAGGCGAGGGAAATGACCGCTATGAGTACGACTACATCGCGCACGGTGGTGGATACTGGATGGGTCTCGGTTTCCTGCGTGATTTCGGCGGTGATGACATTCATCAGGGCTCCACGTCGGTTATGTGGGACGGTTCTCCGCGTCGAGAGAGTAAATTTCAGCGTTTTAGCTCCGGTTTCGGTTGTCATTATGCGGCAGGTTTCATGTTTGAAGATGCTGGTAAAGATATGTACTGGGCCTCGATTATGTCGGAAGGTTTCGCGTGGGACTGCGGTGTGGCATTCGCTTATGATTTCGGTGGCGATGATACTGTTATTGGTGCCGGCAGCGGTAACCAAGGACAGGGAGCTCAAGCAAGTATCGGTGTGTGGGTTGACTTTAATGGTAACGACACGTATAAAGGCTCCAGTCAGGGGTACGCCTCCGGAAATATTACGTATCACGATTTACCACAGTGTGGCGGAAACTTCAGCTTCCTATTAGATTATGGTGGAACGGATGTGTACGGTTGCCGTGCGAAAAATAACTCGAATGTCCGACGCGGCATGAATGGAGGATTCCTGATTGACCGTCCGACGATGGAGGAGAAGAAAAAGCAGGATGAAGAGGCGGCTACAGCTACTTCAACGGCTCAAGGAACGGTTGCGGCTCCATCTGCGACACCGACTGCGGCTGCGACTCCTGTAAATTGAACGAGTACCGTGTACTAGATCGGTACAAGGTGAGAGGAAGAAGTCACGAAAATCAGAATAGCTTTCGTGGCTTCTTTTATATTTTCTTGGTGTGTCAGTATGTTGGAATGGTACTGGGGCTTGTTTTTCTCGCGAAATGTGGTATAATACAAGTTTATGTCGCTTGACATTCTCATTATTTATAGGGAATAAAAGATTAGAAAAAGGGAAAAGAGGTATTTTATGAAATCGGTTTCACTTAATCCGCTTCCGCCGGAGGAAATTTTAGATGAAATGACACAGTGTGCGGAGGCTCTCGTTCGGCGACAACGCGAGCAGTTGGGGTATCCGTTCGACCAAGAAGTAAATCTGGCAGGATATTATCAGTGGTTACGTGATACCGGTCTGTGTGAAGTGACGCTGATTAACGTCGGCGACCCATATAAAACCTCATGGGATATGCTGGAAACGGATGAATTCGAGAGACGGTCGATTGATTTTCTCGCGAAATCCTTCGGTTTCTCTGACTCCAACCATTGGGGTGTCCTAACGAATGGCGGAACAGACGGAAATATGCACGGTGTATATTTCGGACGGAAATATCTGGAAGATGCTGCACGTGAACTGAACCTGTCACCCAAAAAGTCCGCGCCAATCCTCTATGTTTCCTCAGAAGCGCATTATTCAGTCCGAAAATTGGGGGATATTTTACAGATCGAGACGCGGTTAATCGACGCTCAACCGATGGGGCAGATGGATATTAATGATTTTCGGCGAAAACTTGACCCGGAGCGTCCGGCACTCGTGGCGATTGCGATTGGTGGAACGTTTAAAGGGGCGATTGATGATCAGGATGCGATTGACCGTGTGATTCGTGAAGTCGCGCCTCCGGCGGTGTATCGACATCTCGACGCAGCACTGTTCGGTGGATATTTACCATGGGTAGAAGATGAAGATATGCGGAATGTCCTGAATCAGCAGCTTCGGCATTTCGATTCCCTCGCGGTTTCGGGACATAAGTTTTTGGCAATGAATGAGCCGGTTGGGATTTTCATCTGTCGGAAAGACGTGCCGAACCACCTTCATACGTATAGTGTACCGTACCTGAATGGAGTCATTCCGACGATTAACTGCTCACGTAGCGGATTCGACGCGCTGAAACTTTATTGGCGAATTATGACAACGGGTGAAAACGGATTCCGCGCAGAAGCTGTACACATTCTGAAAATGACCCAACTTCTTGAAAGACGCTTAACGGAATCGGGTATAAAAACATGGGTGAATCCCTACTCAAACACCGTCTGCATGGAGCGCCCTGCTCCGGTGGTCATTCATAAATACGCGATGGCGTGTGGCGAGTGCCCGTTTTTCGGGAAACTCGCTCATGTCGTAGTTATGCAGTTCTTTAATGAAGAGTTAATTGAAACACTCGTAACCGATATACTCAACAGTCGGAATTAAATTTAAGAGAGACAAAATCGAGAAAGCGAAACGAAATTTATCGAAGATTTAAAGAATACGAGATAAAGAAAGTTCAGAAATTTTAATAATTCCTGTGCTTTTTTATCTTGTATTTTTTGTATTATATATATATTATGGTTAAAATTTCAGAAAGTAAAGAGATTATAGACTTCTCGTACAGTAGACTTTTAAAATTACGATTTCCTAATTATAAACTTATCAATTACCACAAATCTATCATCAAAAACCACAAATAAACTGTTCTTATTTCTATAATATTCATTAAATAGGTAAAATATACAAATATTTTATTAAATATTGAGTAATATTTTTCTTTTTAATATTGACTTTTATTTTGTATATTGTAAAATATAAATATTAGATGAATGAAATCTGATTCTTTAAGATTTTCATTCATGTATGCACATAAACATATATGTTTATTTTACTCTTTCCTTTGTCGAGATAGAAGTGATTATGTTTCGTCAATTTGGATAGACACTTAAGAAAATGTAAAATCAAGGAGAGACGAATGAAAAAATGGATTGTTTTACTCTTGGCAGTTTTTGTGTTAATCCCCACGCTGTGGTGCCATGCCGACTCGCGAAAAACACAAAATTCATCCAAAAAACCCGTAAAGGCGATTTCGGGATACGTTATTGGCATTAAAAGTTGTAATGAAATCGCAATTCGTAGAGATGATGAGAAAGTCAGCATCATTTTCATCGTAGGAATTGCAGGAATGAGTGAATCTGACCCTATGTTTGAGGTCTGTCGGCAAAATTTAAGTAAACTAATCGCAAACAAGAAAGTTTTGGTAAAAATTCTGGGAGCATATGACGACACTCTAATTTTCGGACAGGTAATGTTAGGAAAAACCGACGTTGCTCAAAAAATGCTTTCCGCTGGGTGGGGGATTTATAATACCGAAGGAAAGAAAATGAAAGCGTATGAACAGGCCACTGAGTCTGCGCACCAAAAAGAGAGAGGCTATTTTGCACCTGAAGAAGAGAAGGAAGAATGGATTCGTGAAGCAGTCCCGATTCCGTACGATGAAAATTATCATTTAATCATTGACAGTAAAGGAATTACACACAATTTCACTTGTGAAGAACGTAATTTCGGGAAAAAATTTATGGTTTCCTATGAACCAACACGAAAACAGTGTGAGTCATGTAAAGGCTATGATTACTGGGTCGAAAAATATCGTCCAGAACATGAACGTCGACTCCGAGAGAATTTACAGCCGATTGTGCACGGTGAAAAACTTCTGCCAGACCGAGTGAAGGAGCATATTCTCCTTTCGACTGACAAAATGGAAGGCATGGAATGGTATTCCTCAAACCGTGTGAAGCTGAGGGGACGCAGTTCCAGCACAGTTTACCGTGACGGTGACGCGATTTTCGTTGTAGAACCGTATTTCGGAAAGGATCTTGCAACCGGTAAGATTCTGTTTCGGATGCGCACTCGATATGAAGACTTCCGCGACAGAAACTATGATTCCGAGTGGATTTTTTATGAACGTGTTCAATTATTAGGCGTTGAAAATGATGCCCGACTGAACATCGTACCCGGAAGCCAAAAAGAAAGTAACGTAGCGGATTCCGGATTACAAGAGTGGTCTGATAATTTAATAGACGCTGAGGATTTTGAAAATCTAATGAAATCGAAAACAATTCGCGTGAAATTTTATGGAAAATACTCGCGTGAATTCGATCTAACACGTGAGCAATTTTTAATGTTCGAAGAAATAAACTATATTTATCAGAAAGTAAAATAGATAATTTCGCCAAATAATCAGTCAGGATACATGAACGCTATCTTCACAAAACGTTTCAATATACGTGAAATAGCGTTCCCATTAATACAATATTTTCATTATTCCACCAGTGAAATATCAGGTGTGACGCGCTCTATGTCGGAAATCTGAATATAATCACTCTTTTTTAGATGAATAACACTTGCGATGAGGCATTCTGGAAAACGTTCAATCCGCGTGTTATAGTGCATGATAACATCATTCGCATAGGTTCGAGCAAGAGCAATTTTTTGTTCAGTATTTATCAGTTCCTTCTGAAATTCATTAAAATTCACATCGGAAGTAATCGTGGGATAGCGCTCAACAAGACAGTTTAAGACAGATACACACCCCTGAATACTTGCACTTCCCCCTATTATACGGCTACGTAACTCTGCGAAGAGTGGCTGAATGGATTTCTCGTACGCCATCATTCCTTGAACACACGCGACAAGTTGCGGAATAAGATGCGCACGGCGTTGAAGTTGAACATTGATGTTACTCAGTGCCTGTCCCACTTTATTTTTCAGGTCAACAATCGCCAAATATCGTACATAAAGCCAGCAAAGAAAGCACAAGACAGCGATTACGCTACCTCCCCCATATAAAATGGAGGGGATTTCTAGTTCACTTGTGAAAGAAAAAAGTGTGAAAAACCAGACACTCAGCGAGAAGAAAAGCATACCTACATAGGAGGCAATACAGCTATTCACGGAGTGTTTTGGCTCGGAATATGAAATAATATATGGAGTATTTCCATTATTATCATCGCGAATTTCAACAATCGTTTCATTATCATTATAAAGTGCGTTTCCTACAACGAAAATACGGTCATGCAGAACGATTCCAGACTCGGAAAAACACCGTACACCCGTCGAATCGGGGACCGGCGGAGCATTTACGAAATTGTATAGCTGAGGATTTTTCTTTTCAGTAATCCTTTTATATAAAATTGCCCGACTTGGGATACTTACCTTTTCGGGAATAACACGAATGATTCCCGTTTCATCTTTCACATAAAAATGTGGTGGTCTAAAACTCCCCGATGCGAGCGTTACACTGCCTCTTTTAAGAACTTTTCTAGTTTTATATTTCCCATCTTTATCTCGGTAGGTTTCCGTTTCCCAACGTTGCCATTCTTCGCTAATGGACCAGGTATGCAGGACGCACGGTGTCTGCGTTATCGGCACGACGCTCGGCTCCGTTGTCTCTGCTGTCCCCTGAACGGACACAAGGCCTACGAAAACGCCGTTCATTTTTGAAAATGGAAGGTCTGCAATCAGATACGCGTGTAATAATTTTACGTGCGCCTGATAAAAGGAAACGATCGTCATAAGATATATGAATACGACTAAACATATCAATAAAAATTCTTCCATTTATAACCTAACTTGCCGTTATATATTTTTCTAAATCACCTATCCCCCTGTTTCACACAATCATTTTCAGTAACTCCAACGCGTTTTCGTCTGTCGGATTATTCGTGCCGAGT
>JAUNAI010000324.1 GCA_030527705.1 Planctomycetia bacterium
CGGAAAAAGAAACGGAAAAAACTGCTTCAATTTTAAAATCGGAATCTGTAAAATCAGAACTGGTAAAACCAGTGGAGGAAATATATGATTTAGAGCCAGAATCAGGCTCTGAATCAGGTATAGAGGATGTAAAATCGGACGCAGAGATGGCTGAGTCGGATACGGACTCGAAAATGAGTGAAGATATAGAAGTTTCCGAAGATGAAACGGAAGAGGAGGACGTGACGGAAGAGGAGGAAGTGTGGTAAAAGTGGAAGAAACGGAAGAAGATAAGCCTGTTTCTGACACACAGCGCGAGATGACGGGTGAGGATTATTTCAGGTTGGCGGAGTCGCAGGCAAGGAAGTTGTATCCGGATCTGGAAAGTGCATGGGAGAACTATAATCAGGCGGCGGAGATGGGATATTCACGTGCATTTTCAGTTATTGGCCGACATTATTACTATGGAATTTACATGAATCCTAGTATTGAAAACGCACTCCGATGTTATAAAAAAGCGGCGGCACACGGTGATCCTGTCGGAATTTATCAGCTTGGTAATTTTTATCAGGAAGGAATCGGTCTCCCACGGAATTCTAAAAAAGCGAAAGAGTATTTCGAGCGTTTTCTGAAAATGGCGAAACAGGAAGAATTCCGGAATGATCCACAGGTTATGACGTGCGTCGCTTTAGTTTATATGAATGGAGGTGGCGTCAAGAAAGATGAAAAAAAAGCAGTTCAGATAATGCGTCAGTCGGCAGAGATGGGGGATCCACTGGCTCAGCATAATCTCGCGGTCTGCCTGCGTGACGGCGTGGAAGTTGAAAAGTCTCCTGAACAAGCCTGTCGCTGGTTTAGGAAAGCCGCAGAGCAGGGGAGAGCGATTTCTCAACTCTTACTCGGAATGTGTTATGAAGATGGAGAGGGTGTGCCGAAAAGTTCCGATAAGGCCGTTGAATGGTATGAACATGCTGCAGAACAGGGATATCCGGATGCCCAGCTGAAACTTGGATGGTATTACCAGAAGAGTGATTTCGTAAGTTCACGGCGTGAGGCGGTTGAATGGTTCCGAAAAGCAGCAGAAAGAGGCTCCGCAGAAGGTCAGATGTGTTTGGGGTCTTGTTATCAGCTGGGAGATGGAGTTCCACAGGATTTCGATGAAGCATTCCACTGGATTCAGCTGGCGGCGGAACAGGATTTACAGCTTGCGCAATTCGCGATGGGAATGTGTTATGAAATTGGTGCGGGTGTAAAGGCTGACAAAAAAGAAGCGATAAAATGGTACCAGAAAGCCGTAAAAAATCCGGAACAGATCGGCGACCTAAAAGAAAGCGCTATGGACGCGCTGAAAAAGTTAAAACAGAAAAAATAAGGTGATTATCTTAATTTTACTTAAAAATCAGGGAAGGGCGGTATTTTCGGTAGTCATTTCAGCAACGCGAAATGACGGTAAAACGAAATTTTATAGTGCGTCGGGGATAAAAGGTCAGGTTAAACACAGACGTAAAACTCACTCTGACGGGAAGAATCAGATACCTGTAAAGAAATTACGGTCATAGGGAGACTGCATTTTGAATGTTTTCTCCCCAGACCGTGCCATTATATATTTTAGAAGATTTCTTGATACTTATATGAATGTTTACTCAACTTTCCACTCATATACACCGCCAGCCCATTTTTCTTGAGACTGGATTTCAACTCGCAACGCGGAAGTTTTCACCGGTGTGAACGTCGTCCGATTAAATTTATAAAGTTCCGTACCGTACCCGCTCGGATTCTGAACTGGAAGCCAGTTTCCGTCCGTATCGCGATAGAGCAACCTCCACGATTCAGGCACGCGACACGCGCCGTAATCTCGGTCGTCGAACCAGTAAATTTCCACCGCGCTGACTTCTGTTTCTTCCGGGAATCGATATTCCATCCACAGCGACGCGCCGAGCTGGGGCCACCAGTGCATCCGCGGGTGGTTGCGCTCCTGTTCATTTGGCGGAATCGTCCCATCTTTCATATAATTCGGTGTCTGCACAAAATCCGGGACGGCAATTTTTACGTTATTCATCATGCTTAACGGTCGTACTGCTTCCCGTGTCCGCGCAAGCCAGACCGTCATCTGGTCCGCTCGCCGATGCGCCCAAGCATAGTACGGAATCGCACGGAATTTTACTGTTCTTGCCGTCCAGTCGCCCTTCTCACTATCCTTTTTCTCCGCGAATTCCGTTGCTTCCCCACAGAGCGTCATCACGCCACCGAGAAGTTCCGGTTCCCATTTCGCCGTCAACTCCGTTTCGTCCGCGAGCAACAGCGAGAAAATGGATTCCGTATCCACATCTTCCTGTTCCACACAGAAGATAATCGGACCACGCTGAAGTGCGACTTTCCCTCGGTCTGCCTCGACACGCTCGTCGGCAATTACCCGTTTCACGCTCATCGGGAAGTCGAGCTGAACCGCGTCGCCCGCTTTCCAGTCACGTGTAATGGTTAGGTATCCCTCATCCAGTTTCGTACCGGAATCCGACGTGCCGATATTCTCGCCATTTACCGCGATTTTCCAGTTCGGAGCGTTCTGACCGATGAAAGTGTACAACTTATTTTCACCCGGAACCGCCTCGGCGCGTGCCCAGTCCGGAACACGGATTTTCAGTGTGTACCGTCCTTCCGTCTCGGTCGTGACGGTCACTTTTCCGTCCCACGGGTAATTCGTTTTCTGCGTGAGCGTCACTTTCGCGCTCTTTCCGCCGACTTCCGCGTCGAGTTCCGTTTTTGAGTTGGTGAAGAGATTTACATAAATTGCGTCGTTTTTCACCGCATAAATGTAACCCGGCATGGACGCTAAAAAGCGACAGAGATTACTCGGACAGCAGGAACAGCCGAACCACGGACTTCTCTCACGTCCGCCGACCGGAACTTCCAGCACGTTCGGGTAGAAGAACCGATTTCCCTCCAGATTGATTCCCGACAACATTGCGTTATAGAGAATCTTGTCGATTACGTCGAAATACTCGCCTTTCCCGGAATCCAGAAACATTCTCTGTGCCCAGAAAATCGTTGCGATTTGTGCGCAGGTTTCGCAGTATGCCGTGTCGTTTGGCAGGTAAAATGCGGGGCCGAAAGCCTCATGGCTCGGAACGGAGCCGACACCGCCGGTGACGTACAATTTTCGTTCCAGAACATCTTTCCAGATCGTCAGAATCGCGTCACTGTACGCTTTATCGCCCGTGAGTGCCGCCACGTCTGCCATTCCGGTATACATGTAACACGCGCGGACGGAGTGTCCCACCGCCTCTTTCTGCTCCAGAACGGGGAGATGGTCCTGACTGTATTCGCCGTAAATCCCGTACGTTCTTCCTTCATTCTTTCCGCGAATGTCAAGGAAATACTTTGCCGTATCGAGATACTCTTTCTTCCCGGTCAGTCGGTAAAGTTTCGCCAGACCGATTTCAATTTCCTGATGTCCCGGCGGCCAGTTCTGAGATTTCCCGACGCCGAAAGTCGCACAGATGTGGTCTGCCGATTTCAGTGCGACATCCAGAAGATTCCGTTTTCCTGTTGCGAGATAATGTGCGTACGCCGCCTCATAAAGGTGACCGACGCAGTAGAGTTCATGCCCGCCGGTGTTCGTCCAGCGTTTCTCCCCGCCCGGCGGAAGATACTGACCTTCTTTATTTTTCGCTTTCTGATAAATCGTCCGGGAAGTGTACAGATACCCGTCCGGTTCCTGCGCCGCCGCGATTTTTGCGATGACACCGTCGAGATATTTATCTAGCTCCACATTCTTCTCTGCGTCGTGTTTCAGAGCAAGAACGTACGCCGCCCCCTCAATGACTTTATAAACGTCGGAATCGTCAAAGAAAATTCCCTGAAATTTCCCTTCTTCCAGACCGCCCGCTTTCGCGAAATTGCTGATACGGCCTGTTTCTTCACATTTCCGGAACGAGAATGGAATGGTTTCCAGCTGTACCGCGTCGAGCCGAGGTTTCCAGAATCCGTCCGGCACTTTCACCTGTGTGAATGGTACCGGGGTGATGTTATACTCATGTTCCGCCGCAGAAACCGGACTCGTCGCTGACACAGCACCAATCACTGATACTGTACCGAGCAGAACTGCGCAGAAAAACGCACGTAATGGTTTTCTCATGTTTAGATAATCTCCTTATTAAAGTTTTCAGGAAGGTTCTAGTTTTTGAGGTAAAATGGAAGTCTCTCCTGTCAAGTGAGGGACATAAGTGTATTAAAAATCGTCTATTTTCTAAATCAAGAT
>JAUNAI010000325.1 GCA_030527705.1 Planctomycetia bacterium
AAGATTCAGTGGTGCGCTGTGGGCGAAAAAGGTGAACTTCCGCTGACGGTGAATATTTACCCGATTCAGTTCCCGGAAAAAACGACGCTTCTGCTCGGTGGGTGGGATTATCTGGACGGAAAAGGTTCCTATAACGTGAATCCCGAAAATCGCGCTTCTTTCCTTAAATACGTCACTTCCCGGCACGTGAACGCTCCGTGGGGGAAAGGCGGTGTGCTGGAGAGTTGTAAGGTAAATGCCGACCTGAGCGTAACGCTCGACACCGCGCGTTTCGATGAGTGGGTGGCAATGTATCCCAACGCGAATGAGTATTTCGTGTTCCTCGGAAAAGGTGGCTGGAGCTCCCAGAGCGCGCCGAAATTCCTCGGTTACGAGTTGAACTCACCGAAAGGTCGGACGGTGGTGAAGAATTTCTTCGCCGCATGGAAGGAACACTGGACGAAAATCGGTTTCGACCCGAAAAAGTTAAGTATTCTGATTCACGACGAGCCGAATGAAGGGACACAGATGGCACAATTTACGCTGTGGAATGAGATTTTCCATGAAGCGTGTCCAGAAATTCAGATATGGTCGGACCCGTGTTATCGAGACCTGACGAAAGTTCCGGCGGAGTACATGCAGGGAATCGACACGCTCTGTCCGAACCGTACGCAGTGGCTGGAACAGCCGGCGGCTTTCGAAAAGTTTTACGTCCCGCTCAGACAAGAGGGAAAAACGTTACACTTATATTCCTGTACCGGTCCGGCGCGAGAGTTGGATCCGTACTCGTATTACCTCCTTCAGGCGTGGCACGCAGCGCGAATCGGCGCGAAAGCGTCCTTTTTCTGGGCGATGGGTGACGGTGGCGGAACGAATTCCTGGGCGGAGTATTTCTTGGGAAGAAATGCGTACTGTCCGTTGTATATCGACCCGAAATCACCGGCAGTGACACCTGCGAAGCAGATGGAAGCGATGTCGGAAAGCGCGCAGGATTATGAGTATATTATGATGTTACGTGAAAAATGTCCGGAACATACGACAGAACTGGATAAACTGCTCGACAGCGTATTACAGGCGCCCGACGCAGATGAAATTCACTGGAAAGACCCAAAAGACAGAAGCCTCACTGAGAAAGCGCGATTACAGATTTTAACGTGGCTCATGGAGGCGGAGAAGTAATATAATAGCATCCCTTTTTAGCCTGAAAATTTCATACTTGAAAAGGAAAAAAACGTTAAATATCGAAAAAATACGGCATGAAACCGTCATTTTCAGTGGAACATTAAAATACACTGTGTATTTTAACGCGGAAACAAAAATCATTAAATCTCCCACAGAACTCACAGATTTTCACAGAAAGGAGTGAGATTTTAGGGAGTGAAAATAATTCAAGTCACCGAGTTTTTTACTTTCCGGAACCCCGTATTTTTCGATACTTCCCATAGAAAAGACAGATTTCATAGAAATAACACCCCGTCGAACTGTGTCCGCCACCGCTGCTTGAAAAGAGGGGAATTTAATCTGTGAAGTTCTGTGGAATCTGTGGGAGATTTAAGACCACTGGTTTTTCGTGAAATCCGTGGGAGATGAAAATTCAGGTTAGGAGAGGCTAAGAAGGGATTTATTTATAATTAAAAACCTTAACCCACGCCATGATTATGGCGGACGTTTAATATATGGCAACATTATCTGACAGTCTCGTTTCCAGTAGCGCGCGGTCATTACCGATTCGTGTTCGGCCGGACCTGACAGCAAAAAAACAGCGATATCTCGGTAAGACTTACTGGATTGTGAAAGACCCCATCGGGCTGAAATATTATCGGTTTCAGGAAGAAGAATACGCGATTCTGAACATGCTGGACGGATCGCTCTCCATGGATGAAATTAAGGATAAATTTCAGAAAGAATTTCCACCGCAGAAAATTACACTGGAGGAGCTCTCGCAATTTATCGGGTCGCTCCACCGGAGCGGTCTGATTCTTACGGGCGTTCATGATCAGGGTTATCAGTTGTATGAGCGCGCGATTAAACGGCGACGACGTGAGATGGTCGGTGCGATGTCGAACATTCTCTGTATCCGTTTTAAAGGTTTCGACCCAGAACGGTTACTGAACTGGATGTATCCGTTTTTCGCGTGGATTTATCATCCATTTACCATGACGCTATCCCTGGTGATGATGATTTCCGCGTTATTACTCGTAATGACGCATTTCGACACGTTTTACTCGAAATTACCGAGTTTCAATCAGTTTTTCACACCGGAAAATGGTCTCTGGCTCGCGCTGGTTCTCGGAATGACGAAAGTAATTCACGAGTTCGGACACGGTCTGACCTGCAAGCATTTCGGTGGTGAGTGTCACGAAATGGGGGTGATGATTCTCGTTCTGACCCCCTGTTTATACTGTAACGTTTCCGACTCATGGATGTTACCGAGTAAATGGCGACGTGCGGCGATCGGTTTCGCGGGCATTTTCGTGGAAGTGTGGCTCGCGTCGTTCGCGACGTTCCTGTGGTGGTACACGAATCCCGGACTGCTGAATAATATCTGTCTGAACATCATGTTCATTTCGTCCGTCAGTACAATTATTTTTAACGCGAATCCGCTTCTGCGTTACGACGGTTATTATGTGCTGTCCGACTTAATGGAAATTCCGAACATGCGTCAGAAAGCGACGAGTATCCTGAGCCGAAAAGCTGGAGAATGGTTTTTGGGACTGGAATACCCGGACGATCCATTCTTACCGCAGCGGAATCAGGCACTTTTCGCGTTGTACGCAGTCGCCGCAGCGATGTATCGGTGGGTGGTAACGCTTTCCATCACGATGTTCCTATTACAGGTGTTTAAACCTTACGGGTTACAGGTTTTAGGGTACGCAATTGTCGCGATGTCCATGTTCGGGTTGTTCGTGATGCCGTTATGGAAGGTCGGAAAGTTTTTTTATGTTCCAGGAAGACTCGAAAAAGTGAAGAAATTACGTTTTTATTTATCCCTACTCGCGGTCTGCGGATTAATCAGTTTTGTGTTTTTCGCTAAACTTCCGTTTCGGATTTTCGTCCCAGTCGAAATTCAGTATGACCAGGGAGACACGGTATATGTTCTGATTCCCGGAACGCTGATGGAAATTCATGCAGAACCGGGAGATTACGTGAAAAAAGGGCAGTTAATCGCAGTTTTACAGGATACGGACCTCGATCAGCGTATTATGGAACTGAAACGAGAAGAACAGCGACTTGCGGCACAATTGGCGTATTTACCGGCTCTTTCCCGTCAGGATCCGACGGCGGAAGCGCAAATTCCGATTGTCCAGAAGGCACTCGATTCCGCCAGAAAAGAGCTGGAACAGAAGGTTTATGATAAAGAACGTCTGAAAATCGTGGCCTCTCGGGACGGTGTACTGGTTCAGGCTCCGCTGGTAAAGAAAATAGAGCGTGACGGTCTCCTTCCGAACTGGGATGGAACCCCATTCCAGCAACGGAATCTCGGTGCATTCATGCGGACAGGTGACGCATTCTGTATCATCGGCGACCCACTGAAAATGAAAGCAACGCTCGTCGTCACGCAGTCACAGAAGAACTTTATCCAGAAAGGTCAGCGCGTTGACATAAATCTGAACGAGTGTCCCTTCCATACGTTCACGGGAGAAACGACGGATTTAGCAACGGAAGAACTGAAGGCAGTTTCACCGCGACTCTCGAATAAGAATAAGGGAGAAGTCTCCACGATGACGGAGCAGGATGGAACGGAAAAACCACAGATTACCTCCTATAAAGTGGACGTTCCGCTCGATAACTCAGACGGGTTAATGGCGGTCGGACTGACGGGACAGGCAAAAATTTATGCGGCTCCTCAGACGATTGCGTTCCGGATCTGGCGTATCATTACCGAAACGATTAACTTTAAGATTTAGACGATTCACTTTAAGAATATTAAAGTGGGTCTATACCAATTATACATAAAAATTCCAGAAAAGGGCCACTTTATCGGCAGCCGTTTCCGTATCATGAAATGACGATCATGTGGAATTTTATTATGTGTCGAGTATAAAATATAAATAGCCCGTAATGAGAAGATGTAGAAATCATCTTTCCATTACGGGTTTTCTGGGAAATTACGGTCGGTTCTGGATAAAAAAATGAGGTATAATATGAAAATAAGACGGTTTCATAAAATGGAAATTCTGTGTGCACTCGGTGTCATATTTTCCTGCGCATTGATGTGGGCAGGAAATCCTGTAACAGCAGGAAATC
>JAUNAI010000036.1:0-5355 GCA_030527705.1 Planctomycetia bacterium
TATTTCTTGATAATGACACGCCCCGAAGGTAATACGACGGAGCGGTTTTTGGTTTATATCCCTTTTTCTAATGCGATATTTTATCTATTTTTTTTAATTGAATTAATTGTTTCCACTGTAAATAACGTATAGTGTTGAGAACATCTTGCTGTAAAATTGTTCTTTCAACATCATACATTTTAAGCATCAGTTCACAAATTTGATCTATTGTGTTATTACCAATTAATTCTACAATATCTTTTGCTGTAGAGTTGAGGAAATGAATTTCTAAATGATGATTACTTATAATAAGAAAATCACCATCTACTCGCATTTTTTTCCATATCGGTAAAGGGGTGGAATTTTTTAATGATTCATACACAGTTTGGTTCATTTTTTTATTCCATTGCAATGAGTGTTTTGGATTGACGATCAATATTATTGTGTCCCATGGCTGTTCCTACGGCTGCTGCCCCAACAACTGCTCCTCCAACAAAGGCTGTAGTTGACTGTGCTGAAAGGAATGCTAAAGGGGCAAATAATGCAGGAACTGCAGCTACTGGATTAAAAGTGTTTAGTTTTGGTGAACGATAAACTTTTTTAGGGACAGGGGTATTCATAATATCCTCCTTTAATTTATTGGGATTAAAGTATTTGTTTTGTGAAGTTCATTGAATCCAACCATTTTTCCAACAGCCGCCGCTCCTGCTCCTACCGCCGCACCAGCAAGTGCCATTTGTGCAACTGTTGATGTAGCCAGTATAGCAAGAGGAATAACTGCTATCAATTCTGGACTGGTAACTTTAGGTGTATGATACGGTTTCCGAATACATTCACCAGTGAAATTGTTTTCTTTCATATTTTTTCCTTGATTTTGATGAAATTACTAAATCCTTCTGTCACGGGTAACGTGGTTAACGTAATCTGTATTTTTTATACCGGGCTGTAGTTGTGAAATATAATCCTTAACATCTGGATTATTCCAGCAATTGATTCCTTTACTTCGCCAAATATCTACAAATGGAGTTTCGAGAACATTACCAATTGTAAAAGGTAACATACAATCTATACGTACGTCACCATTAGGGCGTATGATAACTGCTCGGTTGGGCATACCTTCACGACTTGCTAATTCGATACTTTCAGGTATTGAATAGCGAATTGAAATTTTATCTACCCATTCTTTTTGAAGTGTTTCAATTATTGAAAACATTCTATTACGTTGCTCGTCATTGAGCCAAAGAAAATCGTTCTGAGCGGCACGTCCACTAATCATTGTTTCGCCACAAATAAGTGAGTTTGCACCGAGTTGGTATGCCAATTCGACCATTTCAGGTAAATGATTCATATTATCCGGGTTTATTGTGTGAGCAACTACTAAAGGTAAGCCAGCAGATGAAATACGAAGAGCCGCGTTAACTGCAGCTTGCCATGAGCCGTCATAACCTCGAAATTCGTCATGCTTTTCTTTTTGAGAATCATCTATTGAAATCTGAATCCAATAAAATGGATATTTTTGAAGTTTTTTGACCCAAATATCATCCATTAAAAGACCATTAGAGATTAGTAAAAATCCCGATTGATCCTTACTCATAATATCCATAATTTTAATTAAGTGATTACCAAGTAAAAGTGGTTCACCTCCAGAGAGAATTGTTTGGAAAACCCCTCCATGTTCGACTATATTTTGGGAAAGACGAATCCAATCTTCCGGACGCATTTTATTTTGTACATCTTGGTCACCAGAACGATTATAGCAGTGTTTACATCGTAGATTACAGTTTGCAGTCAATTCGTATTGAATACCAATTGGCATTTGAAAACTACGTGGATATTGTTCAGTGTCTTGCATTATTTTGAGGTTCTCTTGCATTCTTTTAAGTCGAGTTCGTTCTCGACGGATGCACGGATGTTCGAGCATGATATTATTCCTTATTATATTGGTTAGCATGAGCTATTTTCTGTAATTCCATACAACTTTTAGTCACAAGTTCATAATATTTTTCTTGTCTAATATGAGAAAAATAACGATGATACGCTTTTATATAATTACAAATATCAGGACGTGTTTCATATATGTCACATATATTGCCTTTTAGATGTATACAAATTCCCTCCTTATTAGCAAAATGGGTAAGCGCTGGTATATGTTTGATATGTCGGCAACACTCACCGCATTTTGTACAATTTAGATAACTGAAATCCTGCATACAAAACTCAAACAATTAAAACTTATAGGGACATCACTATGTAATTTTGAGGAAAGACGTAATCCATTTCAAGAAACAAAAAAAGGGAGTACGTCAAGCGTATCCCCAGTTGGAGGTCTTCGACAACCCTGCAAAACAGATACGTGACGACCCCCACAAAAGGGAGCCGAACACGCTCTTATTTTGCATATTTACACACAAACACAGCCCAAAGTATTCTGCATACGCGGGCAAGTCGTAAAATTCACTCATTCCAAAAGTGAAAGTGTCGAAGTTTCCAACTGGTTAAGCGAATTCATGGACAAACAAAGTCCTATGTAAATATTAATTATACTCCATCATGTGCAAAAAGTCAAGTAGATGACGGCGTTTTTTCAAAATTTTTACGAAAATATCGAAAATTCTTCTGACAAAACGTGACACAGGGAGAAAATGGAAAAATATGGATAAATTTCCACGTCTCCCCCTTCTAGAAAACGGAAAAAAGGGTATAATGTCAATGGTTCTTTTTTTACTTTATCGATTCGTTTCCGCGAATCTGGGCTTAACCAAGAGGATTTATCATGAAAATTTTTACCGGTCGCGCTAATCCCGCTCTTGCGAAAGGCATTTCGGATTACCTTCGCCAGCCCCTCGGAAAACTTGCCATCACGAACTTCCCCGACGGCGAGATTTTCTGCAAGATTGAAGACAACGTCCGCGGTCATGATATTTTCCTGATTCAGTCGACGTGTCAGCCGGTCAATGAAAGTCTGATGGAACTCCTCATTCTGATCGAGTGCTTCCGCCGTGCGAGTGCGAAACGAATTACGTGCGTCATTCCGTATTATGGCTACGCGCGTCAGGACCGAAAAGATGATGGTCGTGTTCCGCTTACAGCAAAACTCGTCGCTAACCTGCTTACGGAAGCCGGCGCGGACCGCGTGATTTCGATGGACCTACATGCCGCACAGATTGAAGGTTTCTTTAACATCCCCGTCGACCACCTCAATGCGGGCATCGTGCTTGATAAATACTTCAAAAGCCTTCAGATTCCGGAAGAAGAACTCGTCATCGTCAGTCCGGATGCGGGAAGCGCGAAACGTAGTCTGAAACACCAGCACGTTCTCGGCGGCGGTCTTGCGATTGTCGATAAACGCCGATCCAGCGCGACGGATACCGTTCAGGCGAACATTACGGGCGATTCGGTTGAGGGGAAAACTGCGATTCTGTTCGACGACATGATTAGTACGGCCGGTTCCATCTGCGGCGCGGCGAAAATGGTCAAAGACGCGGGCGCGGCGAAAGTCTACATCGCGGCAACGCATGCGGTTTTGTGTGGTCCCGCGGTCGAAAAACTGAACGCTGCTCCGATTGAGGAAATTGTGGTAACGGACACGATTCCGCTTACACCGGAACGGACGCCGAATAAGATTAAAGTCCTTTCAGTCGCGCCGTTACTGGGCGAAGCGATTCGGCGGATTCACTTTAACGAGTCGATTAGTTGCCTCTTTAAAGACCCCGAATAAACAAGAAAAAAAACAAAAAACACAAGAAGCAAGCAATCGAAGATTGCGATTAAGAGTTTTTTTGGAAGAGGGTATGGGAGAAACCTATTTTTGCAAAAAATGGTTTCTCCCATGATCATAAATTTTTCACGGTTCCTTATCCTCCCCTATTAGGGGAGGCTGGGTGTAATGCAGAAGAGGGGAATCGAACCCCTACGAGTTGCCTCACTGGAACCTAAATCCAGCGCGTCTGCCAATTCCGCCACTCCTGCGCGTTTTGGGAAATGAAACCATATTATAAACGGAAACGAAAAAAATAAAAGCCCCCCACATGCAATTTTTTGGGGATTTTTCACAAGTTTTATGTAAAAAAGGTAAAAAATGACGATAAATTTCATTTTAGAAGCAGGAATGATGATCTGTTTTGGTGCAAGCTGGCCGATCGCGCTCTGGAAGTTGCTCAAGACGAAACAGTGTGGCGGGGTCAGTCTCCGGTTTTACACCCTCATCTTCATCGGATACTTACTCGGACTCGCGCGTTTTATCGGTGCGTGGAATTGGGTAGGCTGGTTTTATATTCTAAATATTTCCATGGTGACAGTCGCTATGTTACTTGTCATTAAATACCGGCTGCGCGACCGACGGGAATAAAAAAATGGAGAAACCTTTATCAAGTTTCTCCATTCCAGATTCCAAAAAACTCTTGAAAACAGACCTAATCGTGAGAAATTTCGTGATTAGGCCTGTTTTCCTTCATCATTACTCTTCGTACGGATTACGAGACTCGACAAACTGCGCACCAGCTTCCTCGAAGAGGGAAATCTGCCACTGCTGAATCTCGATGTTCGTCGTCTGACTGCTCGCACCCATCAACATCTGCGCGAACTGTGGGCTGTCTTTCATACTCTCATACATCGCACGCAAATCTTCATTACTCGGCGAGTAACTCTTCAACTGCGTCACGTAGAAGATCGTACGGTTCTGGTTCGGCAGAACTTTAATCTCGCCCGGGGCCATCTTAAAGACGGAGGCGCGGAACATTTCGTCCACGTTTTCCAGCTGAGTGTAATTCGTCAACGGGGTCAGCATCGGATAACCTTCCACATTCATCGTGTAACGGGAGAAGTTTTCCACTGCAACCGGCAGAGCAGTTCCCGTCAGAGCGTTCGCTTCAACACTCGTTTTCGCACTGGCTTCCGTAGCTTCCGCGGCCAATTCTTTCGCCTGTTCGAGTTTCATCGCAGCCACAACGGTCGCTTTAATCTCTTCATTCCATTCCGGAACTTCTTCCACCTGCGTTTCCGCGAACCAGACGACGTATTTATTCGTCATGTCTTCCGCTTCGACACTCGCAAACGTTTTCATGCCCAGCATGTTGAAGCCCATTGCATTCGCGACTGGTTCATTCACTAGATCATTCACCGTCATCAGATCCAATTCGACGAACTGGATGCCGTATTTTTCCATGTATGCTTTCGTTTCCGCACTGAATGTCAACTGCGGTTTTTCCATACCTTCTGGCTGATTGAATTCATACTGGCTTACCGCCGCTTTATGAGCGGACAGGTCGGCCTGAACCAGCTTACTGAAGACTTTTCCATCATACGGTTCCGCCGGAGCCGGTTCCGTCGTTACGGTTTCATCCGCCACGAAACGGAAAGGATTCACGCTGACAGACG
>JAUNAI010000036.1:5365-14605 GCA_030527705.1 Planctomycetia bacterium
GGTATCTTCCAGATTGATGGATTCCGGAGCTGGAATCGCTTCAGCCGGGGTGTCGGCCGAGGTAGCTTCCGGAGCTACTTCAAGCGGAATGTCGGTATCAATCGTTTCGACCGGTTTCGTGTACGCGAAGTACTGAACACGCATTTTACGCGGAATTTTGAACCCAACGACGCCAGCGTCGGTATTCGCAAGGACTTCTTTACGACTTTCGAAATACTCTTTCGCTTCCAGTTCCGTCGGTTCCTGAACTTTCGACACGAAATCTTCCGCGCGAATTGGCATCACTTCGATGCTCGCATTACGGTAAATCGTGCAGAAGTATTCCCACTGCTGCTGGACGGTCTGCGGGAAAGCAGAGATTCCGAAAGGTTGACCGTACATGTTCAGCTGACGACCAATACCGGCGAGGCAGTAATTTTCATATTTACTGGCGAGAATGATGTCGATGAGACCTTCTTCAAAAGCCGCTTTGGTCATTCTCGTGTTTTCCAGAGCTTCTTCATACGCTTCCTTCGATTCGAAAGCCTTCACGATGAAATCACGAATTTCCGAGTCAGCGACGACAAAACCGTTTTTCTGCGCGAACTTGGATTTCAACCACGTGGCAGCGACGGACTGAGCATCAAGACCACGATAATTACCACCGGAAAGTACCATGTATACCGAATTCATACGCTGGCTGAGGGTTTCGAACTGGCTACCGGAAATGTTACCGAACATCTTCGTTGTGAAGACAGCCTGGCTACCCGGTGCGAAACGTCCGCTACACTGCTCGAGTGTCGGAATGAAAACGAAAGAAAGCATGGTCAAAACGCCGAGAACGGCAAGCCACTTCTTCTGGTGTCTACGAAAAACGCTAAAAGTTGACATATTTATTTTCCGGTTGTTAAAAACTGAAATATTACCCGACAGGAGGAAAGGAATTCAGTAAAACTTTCCGCTGTCAAATTTTTTACGAAATCATGTCGCGAGTGCGACCTGCCATGTCGGCAGAAAATCATGAAGTCCTATTATATGCAATCTGACAAAATATTGCAACCCCCCTTCCCCGATTTTATTCAATATTTTGAATCATTTATGAAGAATTCTCATAAATTTTTTCGTTTTTACCCTTTTTATCCAAAAAATTCCCCTCTCTTGACGCAATTTCTGATAAAAAAGAAAACATTTTCTGTCTCGTATGGGGATACCCTCTTTTAATTTTTGGGTTCTTGATGTATAATGGTTAATAATAGGTGATGACGTTTCCTAAATAAACTGAAACCAAAAGTCGACTTACAGACATATATATTTTAGCCGATGCGCGTAATATATTTTTTGTTTTAGAGAATTCACATGACTAAAAAAGAAACCCTAAACTCATCCGAAAAAAAGAAAACAGACACGACATTACAGCTGAAAGACCCGCATATCGCCGCATGTCTTGCATGGTTGATTCCGGGACTGGGACATTTATATCAGGAACGAAAAGCGAAAGCGATCGTTTACGCTCTCTGTATCTGGGGCCTGTTTCTTTTTGGTGCTCTCCTTGCCAGTGGTAAATGTGGTCCGGCACGCTGTGTTTATGTTTCCATGCGTCCCGGAATGGGGGGAGAGATGCGGTATTACTATTTCGCACAGGTTTGGGCAGGTGCTCCGGCTCTTCCCGCTCTTTTACAATATTGGCATGACCCGACGGGAACGGACCCGCTCTGGAATGGTTGCATGGCACCGCCGATGAAGGTGACGAGTAATGTGCGTGGATATTCCGAGAATGATAACTCGATTGATAATATTCGTAAGAAGCTCGGTCGCCGTTTCGAGATTGGGACACTCATGACGACGATGGCGGGACTGCTTAACATTTTCGCGATTTTCGATGCGCTTTATGGACCGGTCGATGAAGAAAATGAAGAACGGACGCGGCAACAGAAACTTGAAGAGAAACGCCGTCGAAGACGGGAACGTATGAAAAATCAGGGAGAGGCAACGGAAGTTTAAGAAAGGAAAAATCATGGAATTATTCGCATTTTTACGTTGTTTGGACTGTCTTTACGCTATTCCGCTTGCGTTAGCGACGGGGATGGTTTATGCTGCCTCGCGGTATGAAAATATTCAGGAGGTGTTGCGCAACGGTCTGAGAATTGCCGTGTATATCGGTGGTTTCCTGCTTGTCGTCCTATTTTTAATGCTGTTTTTATTTCGGTAATAGAGCTTATGCGCATCCTTATCCTCGGAGCCGGCACGGTCGGCAGTTCAATCGCGAAAATGCTCAGCAAGCACCAGCATGACGTCACGCTGGTCGATCGGGATTCTGAAAAACTTGACGCGATGAGTGAGTCTCTTGATGCGATGGTCCTTGTTGGGAATGTCACGGAAGCGGCTGTTCTGTTTCAGGCGGACGCGATGAATGCGGATTTATGTCTTGCCGTCACGGATTCCGACGAGACGAACATTGTGGCCGCCAGTCTCGCGAAAGCTCTGGGCGCACGGAGAACGGTAGCTCGGGTTTACGCGCCGCTGACCGCGAATTTAGAGATTTTTGACTACTGCTCGCATTTCGGAATTGATAAAATCATCAGTCTTGAACAGTTGACGGCCGTCCGGCTCGCGCAGGCGATAGATAATTTCACAGAGTCACTGAATCTTGAGCCGTATCTTTATGGGAATCTTGAGCTGATGGAGTTCGAGATTTTCGAGGGTGCGCGTGGCGTGGGAAAGAAAATCCGTGATCTTGGTTTTCCGTCGGCGGTGCGAATCGGTGCGATTCGGCGGAATCGGTTGCCGTTTATTCCGTGTGCGGATGATATTCTGCAGGCGAATGACAAAATTGCTATTTTTGGCGTGCATGAGGATCTTCAGAAAGTCTGTAAAAGTATGGGAGGAAAGCTCCCGCAGAAAAAAGACATTATCATCGCCGGTGGCGGGGAGACGGGGTTACATCTGGCGCAACTTCTCAAAAACCGTCACCGTGTTCGGCTTATCGAGAGTGACCGTGACCGATGTGAGGAACTTGCTGCCACTCTGGGACGGTCGGTGGAAGTGATTAATGTGGACCTTCATAACCGTGCGGACCTCGAAGAAGAGCATATCGGGCAGGCGGACGCGTTCGTGGCGTGTACGGGTTACGATGAAAATAACCTGATTGGTTGCGTTGAAGCGAAAGAGATGGGTGTCGAGAGTACGTACTGTCTGATAAGCCGAGTGGATTATGGCGACGTGATTAAAAACAAGCTGGAAATCGATTTCTGGACCAGTCCGCGTGAGGCGGCAACACGGAGAATGATGAATTTCCTGCAACGTGGCGTGATTACGTCGTGTGACCGGATTTTTAACAGTGAAATTCAGCTGGTTGAGGTGGAAGTACAGCCGGACTCATGTATTTCGCAGTGTGAGTTAAAAGACGCGAAATTGCCGCCACAGTGTATTATTCTGGGCGCAAGCCGAAAACGGGGAAAGATGAATCAGGTACCGGGCGCACATTTTCGATTTGAGCCGGGAGACGTAGCATTAATTGTGACGCGCGACCCGCACTTGGACGCAATTACGGAGAAATTTGACTCACCGAAACGAGCGTGAGAGAAATTATTGATTGACAGAAATCCAGAAAAAGCCGAAATTGACTCAAAAAGTAGCGATTTTGGCTTTAACTGTGCATAATGAACATTCTTTTTTGATTTTCTTCTCCCCCTCCCCCTTTCATGGAACGGAAAATGGTGTAAAATAAATTTATCCATCGGTTCCATTTTTAAATTTCGGGGAGTGTGTTCAGTCAGTTACCGTTCCGTCTGCCGATTTGTTTTTTGGGGAACCTTCTTTATACGGATTCTACTTGAAATTTCAGGGAAGGACGGTCCTTCCAGCAGTCGTTTCAGGAACATGATACGACGGTGAAACGGAATTTTATAGTACGTCGGGTATAAATTTCAGATTTTTCACGGAGAATTTCATGATTCACAAAATCCTTCTTCTCGGTTCCGGTGAACTCGGTAAAGAATTCGTCATCGCCGCTCAACGCATGGGACAGTATGTCATCGCGTGCGACTCCTACGCAGGAGCACCAGCTATGCAGGTCGCGGACGAAGTGGAAGTTTTCAGCATGTTGGACGGTGACGCGCTCGAGGCTGTCGTGAAAAAACATCAGCCGGACATTATCGTCCCGGAAATTGAAGCGATTCGGACCGAACGGCTTTACGCAATTGAGGAACAGGGCGTCCACGTGGTTCCGAGTGCTCGTGCGGTTAATTTTACCATGAATCGGCGTGCGATTCGCGATTTAGTTGCGCAGGAACTTGGTCTTCAGACTGCTAAATATTTCTACGCAAAAACGAAAGAGGAATTCGATGCAGCCGTGAAGGAAATTGGTTTTCCGTGCGTTGTGAAGCCGCTCATGTCGTCGTCGGGGAAAGGTCAGTCGAAAATTGACGGTCCGGAAGATGTCGATCGCGCGTGGGAATATGGAATTTCCGGCAGTCGCGGGGACATCGTGGAGATGATTGTTGAGGAGTTCATCCCGTTCGATTATGAGATTACGTTGCTGACCGTGACGCAGAAGTCGGGCGAAACGCTCTTCTGTCCGCCGATTGGGCATGTTCAGAAGGGTGGCGATTATCAGGAAAGTTTCCAGCCGATGCCGATGAAGCCGGAACATCTGAAAGTGGCTCAAGAAATGGCGGATAAAGTGACGCGTGCGCTGACTGGTACGGGAATCTGGGGCGTCGAGTTCTTCATTTCCAATGAAAAGGGGGTGTATTTCTCGGAACTCTCCCCGCGTCCGCACGACACGGGCATGGTGACGTTGGCGAATACGCAGAATCTGAATGAGTTCGAGTTGCACTTGTACGCGATTTTGGGACTTCCGATTAATGAGATCCAGCTTCTGAAAGCGGGTGCGTCGGCTGTGGTTCCCGCTCCGGCTGCGAGCACGAATGCTCCGGAATATGATGGCGTGGAAGAAGCGCTGGCGTTTCCGAACACATACGTGCGGATTTTCGGAAAACCATTTACGCGGACGAAACGCCGTATGGCAGTTGCCGTGACGTACGACGCGCCGGAAACGGATCTGAACATTCTTCGTGACCGTGCGAAAGCTGCTGCTGCGAAAGTGAAGGTGAAGATTCAGGATTAAGTCTCATGCGGACATCATCCGGTTTACCGATTCAGGATTTACACCGCTGGGGATTCGTGGCGGACGGAGAAGGGGTTTCGTGCGCAGATACGGTGACACAAGAACGGGGCAGGAATATCCAGGTATCCTGTGTGCGTGAGCGTATTCAGGCGGTGTTACCGTCCTTTTCAGAAGTTGAGGCGCGTGAGTACTGTCATACGCTCGCGCGTCGGCATTATGAGAACTTTTCCGTCGTGACGTTTCTCCTTCCGCGTGCATTAAGACCGCATTTTTATGCGCTGTACGCTTACTGTCGTTGGGCGGACGATCTCGGCGACGAAATCGCGGACGATACGCTTTCCCTTCTTCTTCTCGACTGGTGGGAGGATGAATTACACGCGCTATACGCCGGTGAAACGCCCACTCACCCGGTTTTCATCGCGCTGGCGGAGACTGTGCGAGAATTCGGGATTCCAGAAACGCTCTTTCGCAACCTTCTCACCGCGTTTCGGCAAGACCGTTCCGTCCGGGAATACACGACGCGGGCGGAGCTTCTCGATTACTGTCGCTGTTCGGCGAATCCCGTTGGACGTCTGATTCTTTATCTTGCGCGTGTCACGGACGAGGCGGCTTTTCTCGAGTCGGATGCCATCTGTACCGGTCTGCAACTTGCGAATTTCTGGCAGGATGTCGCTCGTGATTGGCACGAAAAAGGGAGAATCTACCTTCCGCGTGAAGATCGGGAACGGTTTTCGTACACCGATGCGGACTTTCAGAATTCAGCGTCTACATCTATTTCCTCCCCAGAATTTCGAGCGTTGCTGGCGGAGGAAGTACGCTGGGCGGAGACTTTTTTCGAGGCTGGACGCCCTCTGATAAACCGTGTTCCGCGCACGTTTCGGCTGGAAATCCGACTCTTTCACGACGGTGGAATGGCGATTCTCGACGCAATTCGGAAACAAGATTATACCGTCTGGGAAAATCGCCCGGAAGTGGGACGCTGGATGAAAATCCGACTTCTGATGAAGGCGTTAATGGGAAGGTAATCCGCATATTTTCTGTATTTTATTAAAAAATTTTTATTTTTTTGCAAATTTTACTTGCAATTAAAAACGATTGAGTTATAATAATATAATTAAGTATAATTTATTCGTGTGTTATTTTTCCTCAGTTACAAATTTTTCAGGTGTTATTATGAATAAACAGCGATATTTACGTATTCCGGTTCTCAGTGCATTGGCGTGCGCGTGCCTGTGCGTTACGTAGTTCATGCACAGACTGCCTGGACACAAGTTGATCCGCCGAGCTTCGCGGACGGTGAGGGAACGAAATATCTGTCGGGAAAATTCGCGAATCCAATCGTGACCGATAAAAATGGCGCAACGGTAGCGTGGCAACTTGGTAATAATACGGAAGGTGTCGATAAACTGACCGACAAGAATGCCGGAACTAAAATGTGTATTACAGGCCAGAAATCAGACCCAAAAGTAGACATTATTAATAACGGAAACACTTTTTCGCTCACCTTCACGCCGAATACTGGCTGGGAAAGCCGATACGGACTGACGAATTATGCGATTGTGACGGGAAATGACGACCCGAATCGTGACCCGCAATCATGGACGCTGTCTGGTTACAATCTGGTAACACAGGAGTGGGAGGTTATCTCGACCGTGGCCGACGCCAATTTACCGGACACCGGCTCGGATAAAAACGCTTGGACGGCACGAAATAAGATGTTCGATTTCTCCGTGAATGCGTCGAGCGGATATACGCAGTATAAACTCGATTTCACGGCAGATAAAGGTCAGAATCAGATTTTCCAGATGTCGGAAGTCTCCCTCTGGACGGAAACGCCACTGGATACTACGCCGGTTTTCGACCAGAATCAGTTCGGAACCTACACTTCGATGACGGCTGTAGGTTATCAGTTGAAAAAAGACGGGGAAGCTGTCACGAGCGGTTACCGCTTCGGAACGAATGAGGGAATTGATAAGCTCACCGATAAAAATACCGGTACGAAAATGTGTTACGTACAGAGTGGTGGCGCGGATTTTTTCAGTACTGCGGATGCGCTGGTAATCGACTTCTCCCACACGATTGAAACGAAACTTACGTCGATAGCCAATTCTACGGCGAGTACAATCACTCTGCCGGACCAAATCACGAAATCGACGCAGTTGGGCGCGTATTCTATCACGACGGCGAATGACTCCCCCGGACGTAACCCGCAGGACTGGAAACTGTACGGCTCGAACACGAATAACGGTCAGGACTGGACGGTTATCGACGTGATGGACGACGCGAACATCTCGACTGACTTCTACAAAATGTGTACAATTCCGACGCTCGCGGGCACGGATTCTTACAATTTTTATCGGATGGAAATCACGGATAACAAAAATGGTGACCAGTGTCTCCAGTTTTCCGAAATATCCTTCTGGGAAACGGGTAACGTGACGTGCGCGAAATTGCCGAGTGCGAAAGAAATTACCCTGATAAAACCGTCAAATTTCAATACTATGAAAGATACGGAAAATGAGACTTTTTTGCAAGATGGAACGACAAACAAGCTTTGTGTAACTCTGAATTCTCCACTGACGGCTGATGACCCACTTTCGATTGTGATGGAGATGGAAGACGCTCTGGCGGTCTGGTCGTATGCGTTCACCACCGCGAATGATAGGCCGGAACGTGACCCATCCTCGTGGCAGTTATACGGCTCGCACGACGGTGAAACGTGGGAGTTACTCGACGAAATATACGGTCTGGACATGCCCGACACTCGATACCAGACGTACACTTTCGGTGTGGATAACGAAACTCCGTATGAGTTTTATAAGTTCGATTTTCTAGCTACCGCGAGTAGCGTAAATCTGTTCCAGCTCTCGGAAATTACGTTCTACGGTGACCCGAATGCGGTTCCGGAACCCGCAACGTGGGCGATGTTAATCATCGGCGCGAGCGTATTGGTTCTCGGACGGCGGAAGCGTTAATTCTGGGGGACGGGACATTCCTGCCCCGTGTAATTATTTTCCGCTTTCGGGGACTGGAATGTCCCCGCCCCTGTCTTATCCCATCCCTAAAGAGGTGTTTTCATGAAAAAATCCGCATTTACGCTCGTCGAGCTTCTCGTCGTCATCGCGATTATCGGTATGTTGGTTGGACTGCTCCTTCCTGCTGTTCAGCAAGCACGTGAAGCCGCGCGACAGATGCAATGTTCCAACAAGCTGAAGCAGATGGGTCTGGCAGCGATGAACCATGAAAGCACGAACAGGATATATCCTTCCTGTGGTTGGTCATGTCGTTGGGAAGGTGACCCCGATTTCGGTTTCGGCGCGAATCAACCCGGTGGGTGGGCGTATTCTCTCTTGCCATACCTCGAAATGAATGCGTTATGGCAACTCGGAATGGACGGTGATAAAGGTCTTGGTGGCGAGATTAAGAACGGAAACACGACGCGATTAAAAACGGTGGTGGACCTCTTTTACTGTCCGTCACGGCGTATTGCGAAACTCTCGCAGGGACATACGAGCGCGTATAATAATAACAGTTTCTCTGGGGACGTAGCGAAATCGGACTATGCCGCATGTGGTGCAACTGGCTGGTCATGGGATGAGGGCCTGTCGTCCATTGAAGCTGGATTGGCATTTCAGTATTCCGGGACACAGACAGGAATGTTTTTCCCAAAAAGTGCCATTACAGTTGGTGAAGTCCGTGACGGAACGACGAATACGTATTTATACGGTGAAAAGTACCTGATGCCGGAAAAGTATGAGTCGAGTTCTTCTACAGGTTCGGCGCAGGGGGATGACTGGAACTGCTGGATGGGACCGGAATCGAATGACATGGCGCGATACACGCGGTTAAATGACATAAACGACACTCCGCGACAAGACCGACCGGGACTCGACACGGGTTATCCTTTCGGAAGCGCGCACGCGGGGGCTTTCGGAATGGCGATGTGTGACGCATCCGTTCAGCGTGTCAGTTACAGCATAGACAGCGAGACGCACAGTTATCTCGGTCAGAGAAATGACGGAAAAGTCGCGGTTCTGAATCTATGAGTAATGATGAATCGCTGAAAAGTCTAGAAATTCATTAAAAGAAGATAAAGATAATACTGATAATTTGAGTAATTCAAAAGATAGTAT
>JAUNAI010000036.1:14615-21346 GCA_030527705.1 Planctomycetia bacterium
AAGATAAAAGAGATAAGATAAAAGAAAGCCCCAGTGCACGGTCACTCACGGGGCTTTTTATGGAGTTTTACGAGGTTTCTTTAAATTTTACTGACGTGGCTGATGACGGCGAATTTTCTCGTACAGTTCCACGTATTTTTCTGCGCTCTGACGCCAAGAAATATCGAGATTCATGCCCGTATCTTGCATTTTTTTCCAGAGTTCCGGACGATTCCGATATACATCTAGCGCCTGATTTACACCCCATGTAATCCCTTCCATGTCCGCGTGGCTGAAACGAATTCCTGTGGCGGTTCCGTCTTTTTCCGTTTCTGGAGTTAAATCCGTCACCGTGTCGACTAATCCGCCTGTAGAGTGAACGACCGGAATCGTGCCATAACGGAAACTGTAAAGCTGCGTCAGTCCGCACGGTTCAAAACGGCTCGGCATGAGGAACATGTCGCTTCCCGCGATAATCTGGTGCGCCAACTCATTAGAGTACCGAATGGAAACCGCCACATTCTGCGGATTGTGCGCGGCGAGTTCACGTAACCGATTTTCGAGAATTGGGTCACCGGAACCGAGGAGAACCCACTGGACATCCTCACCGGCCGCGACTTTCTGATAAATCAGCTCGACTGCCAAGTCGAAACCTTTCTGTTCCGTTAGACGTCCTACCAGCCCAATGACTGGCACGTCGGTACGTTGCGGAAGGTCCATCTGTTTCTGGAGTGCGAGTTTACATTCAAGTTTCCCTTCTGTACGCGTTTCCAGATTAAAATGCGTATCGAGATGCGGATCGGTCTCGGGATTCCATTCGTCCATGTCGATTCCGTTGGTGATTCCCCAGAGAACGTCACGCCGACTGCGCAGAACATCTTCCAATCCACAACCGCCGGGGTTTCCGGTAATTTCACGCGCGTAGTTCGGACTGACCGTCGTGATACCGTCCGAAAAGACGATACCGGTCTTCAGGAGGTTTAAGTGATCATAACACTCCATCTGGAGCCAGTTAAAATACTTCCAGTGTAAGCCAGTCAGAGCCATCGCCGATGCGGGATAAACGCCCTGATACGCGATATTATGAATCGTGTAGAGCGTCGCAATTTTCTGATATTCAGGATAATCACGGTAATAAATGCTTAACAGCGCCGGAATGAGTCCTGTCTGCCAGTCATTCAGGTGAAGAATATCGACCGGAATATTTAGCAGGCGGACCGCTTCCATTACCGCGTAGGAAAAAAAGACGAAACGTTCACAGTTGTCGGCATAATCTTCATTATTATTGTTATAAAGTCCATCACGGTCGAAATACATGTCATGTTCGACAAGATACACTGGCACACCGATTTCAGGAATCTGGCATTTCCGGTACGTTCCACGAACTTCCCGCCCCGCAATCCAGACACGAAGCTCGACGCCCGTCGGTTCTGAAGGATACTTTTTCGTAGAACGATATGCTGGCATAATCAACGCGACTTCATGACCGAGTTGCGCGAGCGCTTTCGGTAACGCACCACACACGTCCGCCAGTCCGCCCGTTTTCGCAAGAGGCGCCGCCTCACTGGATGCAAGAAGAATATTCATGTAAACCTCCAAAACTAAATTTTTATACGGAACGAAATCGAAAAGCCACCGCCCTTATTATAACACACATTACTGTTTTTTCCAGCGGAAAGTCCCTATTTTGACAGAAAAAACAGAAAAAAATGAGAATTTTCGGAATTGGCGGAAGAGAAAAGGAAGGGCTGGATAACTTATACAGTTTAGATTTTATCTTTTTTCGGAGGAAATTTCTTGTAAGATGAAAAATTTTTGCGGAAAAATTGGTTTTTTGCGTTGACGTAAAACGTAAATTTCCATATAATGAGGTATTATTTTCAACATGCGCGCAAAAAAATAAAGAATTGATTCATGTCAAATCAGGATATTCACGTTAAGGGTGCTCGAGAACATAACCTGCAAAATGTGGAACTTGAGCTTCCTTGTAACCAATTAATCTGTTTCACCGGAGTAAGTGGCAGTGGGAAAAGCTCGCTCGCCTTCGACACGCTGTATGCCGAGGGACAGAGAAGGTATGTCGAGAGCCTTTCTAGCTACGCTCGGCAATTTCTGGGGCAGATGCCGAAACCGGATGTGGACTTTATTTCTCACTTACGGCCAGCGATTTCGATTGCTCAAAAAACGACGGGGCAGAATCCGCGTTCCACGGTCGGAACGATTACGGAAATCTACGATTATCTTCGCGTCCTTTATTCTCGCGTCGGAACGGGATACTGTCCGCACTGTGGGAGAAAAATCAGTGCTCAGACACGCGCTCAGATTCAGGCACAGATTCAGTTATTGCCGAAAGATTCCAAAATTCTGATTCTCGCACCTCGAGTACGGACGCAGAAGGGGGAATTTAAGGATTTATTTCGTGACTTACTCCGTCAAGGCTTTCTCCGTGCGCGGGTGGACGGGGAAGTTGTGAAATTGACGGATGATCTACGTCTTGACCGTCAGATGAGACATAATATAGATGTCGTTGTGGACAGAGTCACGCTGAAACCGGAATCGTTGATGAGGCTGGCGGAATCGGTGGAGCAGGCGTTGCGGCTTGGGAATAATTCGCTGATTATCGCGCCGGACCGAGAGGCGGGACAGGCGCAGTTTGAGGAAATGATGCTCTCTAGCGAGTATGCGTGTCCGGACTGTCAGGTCGGTTTTGAGCCGCCGTCGCCACAGTTATTCAGTTTTAATTCACCACAGGGAATGTGTCTGGAATGTAACGGTCTGGGAGAGATTTACACTTTTGACCCGGAACATCTGATACCGGACCCGAAAAAGTCTTTTCGGCGTGGGGCGATTGCTACGGTTGGTGTGTGGGAAGACATGGGACGCTGGAAACATGTCCAGTATCGAGGTGTTGCGGATTATCTAGCGCGGATTCACCCGGAATTTGGGCTGACGTCGAAAGCGATTCTCGACACGCCGTGGCAGAAACTTCCGGAAGAGTTCCGCGAGGCGCTTCTATATGGGACGGGAAACGCGAATATTACGTTTTCGTGGCGGAATTCCCCGGCGGGAACGAATTGGGGCGCGACGTATGAAGGAATTGTTCCACAACTTCTCACGACGTACCGGACGACGAACAGTCGGATTCAGAAACGGCATCTTGAGAAGTTTATGAACGTCTGCACGTGCGGATTCTGTAAGGGGGAGCGACTGAATCCACAGGCGCGGGCGGTGAAAATTGCGAGTCACGCGACTGGGACGGAGCTTTCTCTGCCGGAGTTGACGCATTTGCCGATTTCGAGCGTGATTGAGTTTTTCCAGGACTTGGACCTTGACGAGACGGGAAGATTCATTGCGCGTGACATTCTGCATGAAATTCGGAATCGTCTCGGTTTTCTGTCGGATGTGGGACTGGAATATCTCTCGCTTGCACGCACGGCACCGACGCTTTCGGGCGGTGAATTACAGCGTATCCGTCTTGCCAGCCAGATTGGAAGTGGACTGGTCGGCGTGTTGTATATTCTGGATGAACCGTCCATCGGACTTCACCCACGGGATAATACGCGGTTGCTTGGCACGTTACAACGCTTGCGCGACTTGGGAAATACGGTTGTTGTCGTGGAACACGATGAAGACACGATGCGATTTGCGGATAAAATCGTCGATTTCGGACCGGGCGCGGGCGTTCATGGCGGTCACGTGGTCGCGGAAGGGACGATTGACGACATTCTCGGCTCCGAAGAGAGCGTGACGGGGCAGTTTCTTTCCGGTCGGCGTTCCATTCCTGTCGTGAAGAAACCGCGTGAGGGAACGGGGGAAAAACTCGTTCTTCGTGGCGTGTCACACCATAATTTAAAGAATGTGGACGTGGAATTTCCGCTTGGGAAGTTCATTTGCGTCACCGGTGTGAGCGGGTCGGGAAAAAGTTCGTTGATTAACGGTGTGTTGAAAGAAATTCTGCACCGCGACCTGAACCACGGTCTTGGAACGCCGGGAGCGTATCGTGCGATTGAGGGAATGGAATTTCTGAATAAGATGATCGCCATCGACCAGTCGCCGATTGGACGCACACCGCGGAGTAATCCGGCAACTTACATTAAACTTTTCGACGAAATTCGGTTCATGTTTGCGGAACTTCCGGAATCGAAACAGCGTGGTTTTAAGCCCGGTCGGTTCAGTTTTAACGTGGATGGCGGACGGTGCGAGGCGTGTCAGGGTTACGGCGCGACGAAACTGGAAATGGACTTTCTCGCGGACGTGTGGGTGACTTGCCCGGTCTGTGGCGGAAAACGGTTTAATTACGAGACGCTTCAAGTTCTGTTTAAGGGACACTCGATTGCGGATATTCTGGAAATGGACGTTCAGCAAGCGATGGAGCTTTTCGAGAACGTGCCGCGCGTGTATCAGAAATTGAAGACACTCCATGACGTGGGACTGAATTATATGAAAATCGGTCAGCCGTCGCCGACGCTCTCCGGCGGGGAAGCGCAACGGGTGAAACTCGCGCGAGAACTCACGAAAATCAGTACGGGAAAGACGATTTATATTCTGGACGAGCCGACGACGGGGTTACATTTCGCGGATATTGAGCAACTTCTGAAGGTGCTACATAATTTTGCGGATGCGGGGAATACCGTGTTGGTCGTTGAGCATAATCTGGACGTGATTAAGACGGCGGACTGGATTATCGATCTCGGTCCGGAAGGTGGAAACGCTGGGGGGGAAGTGGTTGTCTGCGGGACGCCGAAAGAGGTGATTAAGAATAAACGCTCCTACACCGCCGCCGCACTGAAACCGATGATTTCCCTGTCGCGGAAGAAAGCGGGAAGCGGAAAAGTTGCGGAAGTTGCCGGAAAAGTTGCGAAAACCGCTACCGGAAAAACGTCGAAAAACGTGGGTGGTGTGAAAACGCCGAAAAACGCCGAAAAATGCGCGTGCCATGAGTGTTGCGGACATGATGACGACTGTATCCGTGTGGAAGACGCGAGTCAGCATAATCTGAAACATGTTGACGTAACGATTCCGCGAAACGCGTTGACGGTCTGTTGCGGACCGAGCGGAAGCGGGAAAAGCTCGCTCGCGATGGACACTGTATACGCGGAAGGTCAGCGACGGTATGTCGAGAGCCTTTCCAGTTACGCGCGCCAATTCGTCGGGCAGATGCAGAAACCGCACGTGGAGCGAATTGAGGGACTTGCGCCGGCAATCGCGATTGAGCAGAAACGAATGAGTCAGAGTCCGCGTTCCACGGTCGGAACGGTGACGGAAATTTATGATTATCTCCGGATTCTGATGGCGCGACTGGGGAAACCGTATTGCCCGGACTGTCAGGTTCCGGTGGGGTCGCAGACGACAGACGAGATTATCGCGCGTGTGATGAAGTATCCGGAAGGTACGCGACTGATGTTACTTGCGTCCCGTGAAATTGCGATTGGTCACCGTTATGAGACGCTTTGGGACGAGTTGCGCCGTAGCGGTTTTGTACGCGTGCGAATTGACGGAATGATTTATACGCTGGACAGTGTGCCGGAAATCGACCGTAGACGGAAACATGAGGTGGAAGTGGTCGTGGACCGAATCGAAATTCGTCATGATAAGAAAAATCAGGGGCGAATTGCGGAGAGTATTGAGCAGACACTCGATATGGGGGCCGGCACGATGTTGGTTCTGGAAGTGGACGAGGAGAAACCGCAGTCGCAGTGGAAGACGCGTACGCACAGTCTGCATAATGTTTGTGACCGGTGTGGACGGAGTTTTGAGACGCTCGCGCCGAATAATTTCTCGTTTAATACCGCGCTCGGTTGGTGTCCGACGTGTGAGGGACTCGGTGTTCAGAATGGCGCGAATCCGAATTTGTTGCTCAGAAATCCAAAACTGACGCTGGCGGAAGGGGCGATTGCGCTCTGGACGCCGACTGGAAGCCCGTTGGCGATGGAGATGCTGAAGGCATTCTGTCGGGAAATGGAAGTTCCGATGGACGTGCCGTATGAGTCGCTCGCGCCGCGGTACCGGAAGATTCTGCAACGCGGAACGGGTGAACGGTGGTTCCAGGTGAAAACACCGCAATTTTCCTTCCGTTTTCAGTTAAAAGGACTGATGGAAGTCGTGGAAGAAGCTGCGCGACTGGTTCCATCTCTGCGACACAAGCTGGAAACGTATCTGGAAGACGTGCCGTGTACGGAGTGTGGCGGAAGTCGTCTGCGTGACGACGCTGCTGCGGTTCGGCTTCACGGGCGGACAATGGATGAACTCTGTGAGTTGCCACTGAATCGGTTACTGGAAGTGTTCAGTAACTGGAAAATGACGGCACCGGAGAAGAAAATCGCGGGTGAACTGGTCCGTGAAATCCAGAGTAGAACGCAGTTTTTAATTGATGTAGGACTGGAATATCTTTCCCTTTCCCGCCCTGCTCCGACGCTCTCTGGTGGTGAAATGCAGAGAATCCGTCTCGCGGCTCAGGTCGGAAGTGGACTGTGTGGCGTGTTGTACGTACTCGACGAGCCGACGATTGGGCTTCACCCACGGGATAATTTACGGCTGATTCGCACGATGCAGAGACTCCGTGATTTAGGGAATACGCTTCTGGTCGTGGAACATGACCGCGACGTGCTGGAAAATGCGGACAAGTTAATCGATTTCGGACCGAATGCGGGTCGTTGGGGAGGTGAAATCGTCGGGGAAGGAACGCCGGAAGAAATTAAGAAGATTACTTCTTCCGTCACCGGTGGTTTTCTGTCGGGAACTCGTGCGTTGCC
>JAUNAI010000326.1 GCA_030527705.1 Planctomycetia bacterium
TTTAATCCCGACACGACCTGAAATTTCGCTTCACCGTCGTTACGCGTTGCGAAACAACTTGTGGAAGCACCGCCCAGCGCGATTCGGTAATTTAACCGTTTTCAGGTCTGGGGAGAAAACAATTTTCAAAACGTTTTCTCTCCCACGGGCGTAATGACATTCCGGGTAGCAAGTTCCTCCCGACAGGGTGGAAACTTGCGTAAAGTGTTTAGAAACAGAACCTATAAACATTCGTGAGGTGGGAAACATTTTTGCAAAATAGTTTCCCCCCTCACATTCCCCCTTCAAAAAACTCTTGATATTTAAATAGATATAAAAAAATATTTAAAGGTATTCATTATGCGCACGTTTCGACCAGAATCGACGCAAGCAGGGTTTAATATGACGCCGATGATTGACGTGGTGTTCCTGCTGATTATTTTCTTCCTCGTGGCAAGTCACTTCTCCAATCAGGAAAATGCGGTGGAAGTGGACCTTCCTAAAACAACGGAGGGAAAAGAAATGGAGATGGATGAGTCCCCGCGCCTGACAGTTTCCATGCCAACGGAGGGAGAAATGTACATCGGTATGAAATCAGTAACGGAGAGTGAGATAAAAGAAATTCTCAGAAAAGAAAAAGCACGCTGGAAAGATGATTTCGAGCTACGGATACGAACATACCGAAAACTGCCATATGCGGAAGTCGAGCCAATCATGCTCATGGCAGCGGAAGCGGGAGTATACGACGTCCAATTCGCGGTATTACAGGAATAAAAGTGACGTTAAACAAGTTATAGAACCCGTAAAAAAGCGCGTGAAACGAGCGTTGTGCCGTCAGAAGTGACCAGAAGAAGTGGATATAGGAAACCGGTGATTAACTATAATATTTTAGCCTAAAAAGTATCCCCCAAACCGATTTCAGCCGAAAATTGACATTTCAACGCGCATCCTCCCGAAAACTTTAATTATTTAGCATCTACTTAGAGAGTGGTAAAATCACCGACCGTCCCAGTCTTCCCTATTTAACATTTTTTTCACTTAAATATTTCATGTGTCTCTGAAAGAGACGTTCATAACAGACGGTGGGACGCTGTCATCTGACCTCTTTTAAAGCCTCCCCTTTTAGGGCAGGTGCCGAACGTATGTGAGGCAGTGTGAAACGTCTTTAGAAGATTTATCCCTCAGTCCCTCCGTGATTGGGGTAAATTGCCGATTCTCCTGACCTCGTAGAGGTCATTATTAATAGCCAGGGGTGAAAACCCCTGGTATACGGATACAGAAACTCAATTCTCCCCTCCCCATGCCTTCAGCGTGGGGAGAGGGACTAGGGCTGGCGCATGAAAGATTAAATAGAATAGGTAAAATATAATGTCATTTTAGGAGAAAATGTCAAAATATTATGACAAATTATCCTTTCAAGGAATGAGATTTCTTGAAAAAACGGTTTTTAAGTCGATTTCGAGAAATCATTAGGTGAAAATTTTCACTGACAAATCAAAAACTATTTTACCTATTTCTCCTATTTTGGTCGGTAAAATGAATGTGATACACATTACACATCGTAAAAATAAACATAAAAATGCTAATCGTTAAACATTACCCCGTTCATGCGCCATCCCTGGGAGGGGGACGGGGGGTGGGGACGGTACCAGAACGCTTTCCGTGGGTTTACCCCCACGGCTATTACATATCACCCCTACAGGGTGAAACGTATTTTTTGGGGGGCCTTTCGAACCAGAGGCTAAAGCCTCTAGTTATTATTAATCACCCCTACGAGATGAAATGACGGTATCCACCGTCTGTAACGAGCATTTCTTACAGGAGAAGGCGAAACATAATTCGGCCTGCGGACGTCCCCGTCCGCATGAAACACTAATAGGCACGATGGTGGACGAGACGTCCGCAATCCTTACTAGACCACTAAAACACAGGGGAGGGAATATTCTTGTCTCTTCCTCTGTATTTTACCTCCACCCCGCTCCCTCCGGTTCACTACGCTTACCACCTCCTCTAAAAGGAGAGGCTTTAAATTCCCCGTCCTACACGCTGGGGAGTGAATCCCCCCTATGGGTGAGACGTTTTTCTGGGGGACGTTAGACACAGAAAATATCTATGAAATGATTTTAAAAATAGAACATATAAAACGGATTTTTTCAACCATCTCAATCAATTATTTTTCTTTTAAATTTCCGAAAATTGAATTATTTACGCTATTCATATATAAAATCTAAACAGATTTTTTGACAGGAATAAAATTCATAGACGATTTTTAGATATATGGAAGTTTTAAGCTACTTAAGAGTTATTTTTGGAAAAAATTGTAAAAAAGTATTAAAAATGGCCATAAAATTGTAGTTTTTTTATTCAAGAAAAATTCCATTTTTGAATATATACAAGAATTCGTACATACGCATTTTCACGATATGTACATATTTAACATAATTATTTTTCTACACAAGACAATATTATTTTTATTTTATTCTTATATTTTCTATTCTTCTATAAAATATGAATGATTATTCTATTTTTTCTCTTTTCATTTTTGATGTTTTTAAAAATAGGAGATTTTTACATATATTCCGTATTTTTTCGTATTTTTGGGAACTTCGTCGTGAAAAAAATGCAAGAAATATATTATTGTTTCTTTTTTTGATTTAAGAATTCAAAAGAAATACCAGTTTCTCTATTTTTTCTTCTTTCTAATTTTATGGAGAATAGAAACATCAAAAAGGATTAAGAACGTTTCCTCAAGTCCTCCCTAAAATTTATGGAAAATTCTCCTATAATTTTATTTTTCACCATACTGATACTTGTAATGTGAACTGAATCTGTTATAATAAATAAGTTCTGTGAGGAAGTTGAATGATTCAGGTTTAGCGAAAACCCAAACTGGAAATGAGAATGGAAACGGAGTAAAGCATGAGCTGGCTCGGAATTGAAGGACATGATGAAGTCGTGACACGCTTTCAAAGAGCGATTCAAAACGGAAGAATTGCGTCTACGTTTCTATTTCTCGGACCGGCAGGGATTGGGAAGCGGATGTTCGCGGAACGCTTGGCGATGACATTACAGTGTTCCAGAAATGCGCCAGATCGGATGGAACCATGTGGCATGTGTCTCTCATGTCGGCAGGCGTTGGAGGGAGAGCACCCGGATATTCTGCATGTCTCAAAACCGGAAGAGCGAGCGTTTATTCCGATTGATCTCTTTATCGGCCCGAAAGAGGAGCGGCGGCAGGTTGGACTGTGTGCAGAACTGGCCAAAAAACCTGTTTACGAGAAACGGAAAATCGCAATTATCGATGATGCTGATTTTCTGAACAACGAGGGCGCGAACGCAATGCTGAAAACACTGGAAGAACCGCCGAAGAACTCAATTATCATCCTGATTGGGACAAGTACCGCGCGACAGTTGCCAACGATTCGGTCACGGTGTCAGATTATCCGTTTTGCGCCACTGAAAACAGGAGTCGTGGAGCAGATTCTGCGTGAGAAACGTGAACAGCAACTGGCATTGGCGGAATCCGTCTCTCAAACATTAGCAACGAAGAAAAAGGGAAAGACCACGACAGGGAAAACCACAGAGAAAAAATCAGGCGTAACGGACGGAATTATCCCGGAATTGCTCATTCCCTCCGTCGCAGCATGTTCCGGCGGAAGTGTTCAGGAAGCGTTGGCTCTGGCAGACGAGAAATTCTGGGAGTTCCGAACCTATTTCCTGAAACAACTGGCGGCTGGAGTCCGGGATCGAGTGACATTGGCTCGAGAAATTGAGGACCAACTCAACGCAGCTGGGAAAACAGGAGCTCTACGACGTACACGACTACGCGTCATTCTGGAAACCGCTGCGGGGTTTTATCGACAACTTTCCTTCTGGTTGACTGACTTTCCACCACAAGACTCAACATTGGCGACAGAGTGGGAACCATTACTGAAACGTGCGGCAGAAAAATGGCCATTCGACGCAGAGGGGGCCGCAGAAATTGCGCTGAAAACGGCAGATTATCTAGAATTGGTTCAGAGAAATGTTCATCAGATAACGCTCCTAGACGCATGGCTCGACGAGTTAGTCCGGGTTCATGCGGGGGACGCGACAGCATTATCGCTCGCACCGTGGGCGTTGAGTCCGAATCCGTAAAAACAACGAAAAATATCTAAAATCCATTTTCCCCTGAATTTCCCCGAAAATTTCCTGAAAATCCTTGACTTTTCCGTTTTCTT
>JAUNAI010000327.1 GCA_030527705.1 Planctomycetia bacterium
ATAATGGGTTTTTTTGCAAACATTTTTGGTTATTTATTAAATTTTTTATATGAAACGGAAAATGTAACGGAAAATGGTTCTGAGACAGCGCAGGAAGTCATTTCTGAATCGGAAGAACGTGGGGTAATCGTGCCTATTTTGCCGGAACCGAAACCACTGACGGCGTGTGGTGTGGTGAATCGAGTTTTTGCGGTTGTGTATTCACTGCTCGGAACGCTTTTCTTGGTGATGACTATTATGCGTATGTCGGCATTAAAAATTACTCGCGATAAGCGGAGCTATCTCCGTACAGAAACACGTTTCGTACTGTCACGGTTTCCGTCTGTGTTCGGCGCATTTCTTATTATATGTGCGGGAGTGGCACTTTTAGGACTGCCACTTGGGGTATGTCGTTTTCTCCCCCTGCCTGTTTTAGCGTGGGTGACAGCGCCAGCTCTAATTTATGCGGTTTTTTATGTCATTTTTCTATTCGGGACGATTCTCGGGCTGTTATTCGTGCCGTGTGTGTTGATGACGGAAAATTCCGATGCGTTCGATGCGCTGAGTCGGAGTTATGCGTATGTAATTCAGCGTCCACTCCGTTTTGTTTTCTATCTGTTGGTAGCATGCTTTTTTGGGGTATTGGGGCTCATGACGATGAAGATTCTAACCCTTCTGGCGGTTTATGTTTTTACCGGATTATCTGCATTTTCACTTCCGGAACACTCGACACAGCAGGCAGGAATTGTGATTGGACTGTTTATTGAAGCGTTACAGTGGGCTGTGTTGGCGTATGTCATGATTTATTTTGTTTCGATGATTCAGGGAATGTACCTGCTTCTACGTCGTGATGTAGATGCGGAAGAACTGGAAGTCGTCTGGCTTCCTGAAACACCGAATATTCCCGCGCCGAAACTTCCAGAATTGAAAGGAGATGCTGTTAATTAATATACAGAAATTAGATGGAAGTACGGTCGAATTAAAGGCGTAATATACTATTATATACGTCGTACGTAAATTATAAAAATGCCCAGTGAATCAACGTGTACTCATGAAAGTGTTGATTCACTGGGAACGTGAACGTCTCGTCCGCAATTGTGTGTCAAATAACAACTTTCAGGCAGTAAATCTTTCCTAAATTACGCAATATAGAATAATTATGTTTTAAAATGCTTAATATATTCTGCGGATGAGACGTCCGCGCACTCAGTGTAACTTATTTCGTGTCTACTTAAGAATATATTATCGCTCAAAAGTCCATTTCTGCCCCTAAAAGCCATAAAAGCGGAAGCAGTGGGCTGGTGAGACGACAGATTGAAGAGTTTCCGTCATGGATGGGTTGGTGACCTGCCCAGAAATAAGTAACATGACGGAATTCATTCTGAAGAATATTCACGAAATTTCCATCATAATTTTCCAGAACGGACGCAATTTCCGAACTCTGTCGAGTGAGAATATCATTTAACAGATAATTATCTGTGTAAAGTCCATCTGTGTCGCGCAAGGCTCGGCGGGAGGCTGCGAGCGTGGAGGAATCGACATATCGGAGTACGTTTTCCTGCATTTTTGCGAATGTTTCCGCTTTACTCACAATCGTTGCAACGGATACCGGCAGACGCGTTTCTGGATTATTGACGTAAATCTGTTCAAAACGGTCCACCATCCGGTCTACAACTGCATTAATCGCAGGAGTGTGATGCGATTCACACGTTTTTCCGACGGCAAACGGATCTGCTACAAGAATTACTCCCAGTGGTGTGCGTGGTGCGGAATGATCAAGAAGCCACTGTCCGAGCGATGGATTTTCAATGGACATCTCAAAAATACGTATCTGAAGCCCTCCTAACTCTGTCATCGGTTTCCAGAGAAACAGCTTCTGAAACAGTTCCATCAGGACTGAAAACCAAAAAATGTGCTTTTTCTTCACATGAAGCGTACAGATTTCTCCTTCACTTACATGGTGCATCGGCCCGGGAGAACGACGATTTTCCAACGCGTTAAAATTTCCCTGAATTGCTCCCGGAATCAGTTCATTATGGATAGAAAATTGGAGGTTCAGCCACTCTGGCGTATGATGGACTGCCTCGTAAAGAGTCCGCGTAATAAAAGTCGTCTTTCCACTCTGTCGACCACCGAGGAAAAGTAAATTCATCCGTTTCATGGGTGTATCTTTCTTTTTTCGGGGAGTTTCAGGATTTTTTCCAGAAAAGGAGACGGGACCAAAAACAACTCGGCGAGTTGTCACTGAAAATGCAGTTCAGCTCTTTTTTCTGATTCAGGAGGACCAGATCTTCCCGTTTCTGGAGAGCTTCTCGAATTGCGAGCACTTCATCTTGTGGAAGCCGACGCGCAAAATCAGCGACGGATTTCGTAATCGGAATCTGATTCGGTGAGGCTAAAATATCACAGTAAATCCGGAAAAGGTCGGCATTTTTATGTAACATTTCAGGATTTTTCCCATTTTGTGTGAGTTGCGTCTGAATGGCACTCAAGAGTGTCGGACCTGCGGTCGGAATCAGGTAATCCAGAAATCGGTTCCGCGTTTCCGGGGCCAATTTTAGCAAGACTTGGACATTCCACTCTGGCCAAGCGAAGTAAAATCGCGAGAACTGAGCGTCATTACCCGCCATATCACGCTCGACGAATTTACTATACATCGTCAGTTTTACAATATCCGCAAAATTCGACTGTAATATGCCTGTAATTTGGGGTTCATTTACCTCGTCTACATCCAGAAAACACCAGCGAGTGAGGAACTCAATCTGCTCGGATGGCTCATGGCAATGCAAAACATGTCGAAACGCTGTAGGATAAATCCACTGATAAATCGGTTTTGGGAGCGACGCTGGCGAGTCGTTAAATAATGGCCAGAGATCCATTTCTGAAAACTCGAAATTTTTTAGCCGTGGTAACCATTTCTGCTCGAACATTTTCAGGAAATCGACATCACACGCACTAATTCGGTCTTTCTGAATCTGAATCAACTGTTCATGGAACTTCTGAAGTACCTCACCATCGGACGCGAAAAAGGGAGTATATACGAGCTGAATCGTATTTTCGTCCCACATGTCGAGTAGGGGAGAGGTGAAAAAGTTTTCGAGTAAAAGACGGAAACGTTTTTCATTTTTTATGGCGAATCGACCGATTTTCGGAAGGTCGGAAATATCTTTTAATCGCGTAATATCCATCGTATCAGGATGACGGACCAGCTCAAAAAACGTTTCAGCTGATGCACGACGATGCCACGTAACGGACGGAGTGCCTGAATGGAAACTGTCAATTTCCGTGATTTTTCCGTTTTTCACCGCCTGAATAATGTATTGAATGTAGCGCGGAATACCCTGAATAGTACTTTTTTTCCCGCTGAAGGTATTCCATGCGAGATTCGTGCCATTAAAACAAGTCTGCGGAATGGATTCTTCCGGCTGAATCGGGTCCCACAGTCCAACGATGATCGCAGGTGAGAGCATCGCGTCTTTTTCATAGGTGGAAAAAGAAAGTTGCTGCCAGAGCGATTCTGGTAGAATCCGACAGACCGCCCAGAGCGCTTTTACAAGTTTTTCCTGCTCAACCGCAACAAAAATCCGTCCACTCGCTGTCCGTTTCCACCACGCGCACAGAAGGAATTCCCAGAGTTCCAGAAGTTTCGTGTCCTGTAACATTTCCGAGAAAATTGCATCAGTAAAGAGCGTTTTCTCAGCGGAATCTACGGAATTTCCGGTAAAATCATTTACGGACGGCGTCGGAAGTTGGGTTCCTGTAATTCCATGATTCTCAGTTTTCCAACTCGGATTTTTCCACCACTCCAGAACGGTCCGAGCATTAATTTCTGGAGATAAATCACAGAGAACATGGGCGAAATAGTTTCCCGTCCGTTTCGTGGCAGGGTCTTCACCGAGCCAGACACTCTGAAGTGCAAGATTCCCTGTCCGCTCACCACGACAGTAAAGTAATTTAATCGGAAATGGCCCGGAATACGTCTGTGGAACGTCTAGTTTATAATTTAATGCACGTAATGCAACTTAATTTTCTTCTGCAGAAAGTGGTTCAGAGGACGCACGGACCTGGAAACCACTCTGGCCGGAAACGCTTTCACCAGCAAGACAAGAGGTGTAATAAAACTGTTTCATTTTAAGGGCTTTCTGCTTCAGGAATGTAGGAAAATAGGAAAAACAAGTAAAATTAAAAATGGAATATTATATACTCTTTTTT
>JAUNAI010000037.1:0-8971 GCA_030527705.1 Planctomycetia bacterium
ATAAACGCGGAAAGTGCCTCCCCAATCGCCAAACAGTACGTCTGGACGAAGTGGAGATAATTCCAACGTTTTATACCTAACGTATTATGAAATTCCACTTCGCAGTCGTTTTCGTCACCGTTTTACGTTACGGAAACGACTGCCAGAAGGTCCGCCCTTCCCGGTGTTTTAAGTGGAATCAATATAACCTGACACCTTTCACCAGCATCAGCGATACATAGAGTTTTCCGTGTGTCGCTGGTGCGGTTTTTTAAATCTAATACAGTATAAAATGCTGTTTCTTCATCGCTTTCGCCGTCATTTTCTTCATCCGTTTCGCTGGCATCTCGTGTCTCTGAAACAACGGGCCGAAGGATAGCTCTTCTCTGAAATTTCCCCGTGTAGTCGGTATTAAGATTATCCTGCACGTGACTGAGAATCGTCACCTTCAGCAGGAAATAGGCGGATGCCGAGAGATTCAAGCTCGCCGTCCTCCGTCACCTCCTCGAATTTCACGGAAACCTGTTTCGAGATGCCAGAATCCTGCATCGTCACGCCGTAAATCGTGTTCGCGACCGACATCGTCTTTTTCGAGTGTGAAATAATGATAAACTGAGTCTGGTCACGGAACTGGTTCAAAATTTCCGTAAGGCGGACCGTATTCGCTTCATCGAGTGCCGCGTCCACCTCGTCGAGGATACAGAACTGACTTGGATGATTCTTGAATAGCGCGAAAAGAAGCGCAACACACGTCATGGTCTTCTCTCCACCACTCATGAGCGAGAGATTTAACCGTTGTTTTCCCGGCGGCTGTGCGATGATTTCAATTCCAGCATCCAACGGGTCTTCACACTCTGAAAGCTGTAATTCCGCGTTTCCTCCGCCGAAAAGATCACGAAATATATGGAAGAAATACTCGCCGATTCGGTCGAATGTCTTCATGAAAATCTTTCGACTGTCCTCATTCACGCGTTCAATCAGTTTCAGTAACTTTTCTTTCGCGGACAGGATTTCCTGATAATGACCGTCCAGAAGATCATAACGCGCCTGAAGCTCGTCCAATTCATTTAGCGCCTCGGAATTGATATTCCCTAACGCCTGAATTTTACTTCGCAACTGCACGATTTCTTTATGTACGTCTCTGGAAACACCCTCATTTTCCGGTTTCTCACCCTCTGATAACTCCGCAATTTTCCTCAGAAACTCTTCCGGTTTCAGGTCATAATCCTCACAGAACCGACTTACTACGTTTTCCGCGTCACTGTCGAGTGTACTTTTCTTCAGTTCCAGCACATGTACCTTTTCTTCCAGCGACTGCAACTGTTTTCGGAGAAGGACCGAGGAATCGGAAAGCCGAGAGCGGTGCGAGTGATAGGAATCACGCTCCTTCCGTAGTTCCGCAAGTTTCGCGGCATTTCCTTCCTGTTCCATATAAATGTCGGATAACCGAGCGTTGTTGGAAAGGATCGTCCACTCCGACTCACGGAAATTTTTCAGGTTCTGGTTCAGTTGCGTCTGCTGCTCACTGATAATCTTATTTCGCTCGCCCATGTCACTCTCAAGCTGACGGAGCGTGTCACGGAGACTTTCCACGCGTTCTTCACTTTTCGCAAGTTCCACCTTACATTCTGTCACCATTCGGTTTTTCTCGCTCCGTAGCGCATCACTCTGCACGATTTCCTCATCTAGGTCGTCCATAAGCGTTTTTACCTTGGTCGCTTGCGTTTCCAGCTCACCCTTTTCTATCTCTTTTTTCCGCAAGTTGACTCGGAGTGCTTCCAGCCGATTCTGAATCTGTCGGCCATTTTCGCGAAATTCCTCGACACGCTGGGTCAGTTGTTTCTGCCGTTCCTGCGCCGCGGTAATTCCCTGACGGTGATCAAAAAGTTTCTGTTTCGTGTCGGTCAGAACATCTTCCAACTCGTCCGCGTGTTGCTGCTGAACGGATAATTCCTGCTGAGTTTTCTGAACATCCTCGTCCGCCTGTGAAATTTCATCAGATAAAAGTGTAAGCTGAGAACCGAGCGTGCGTAGCTCACTTCGGCGAGAAATCAGGTTACTCGACGCGTGGTGAGGACCGATACAGAGAATTCCGTCTGCCGAGTACCGTTCCCCACCCAGCGTAACGAAATGGACACGCGGAAAGAATCCTGCCGTGCTCTGGAATGCGTGAATCGTCCTTTCCTGTTTCGCTTCAGAATCCATAGTACTCGCAGAATCCGCTGTGTTTATGGAATTCGTCATACTCGCGAAATCTGCTGAAGTCGTGAAATTCTCCGTATTCGAGAAATCGACCGCCGGAAAGAGCGGGAGCGGAAGTTGACCGGAGTAAATCTGTCTGGAAAGGTCCATCGCTGTGGTAAGGTCCTCCACAAGCCATGTTTCTCCGAGAAGATACTTAAAAAGGGGAAGATACACGTCAGGACACTGGATAAACTGGTCCGCCCGTCCCAGAACACCAGGCATTTTCTCCAGCGCATTGGTGATTAAAACATGCGCGAAACGGCCAGTACTCACACGTCGAGAAAATACGCTATTTTCAGCGTTCTGTGCGGCTCCATGAACGTTATTTCCGTAAATATTATTCCCGTGAGTGTTATTCCCATGAAAACCCGAATTTCCGTAAATTTCCGTCGGTGGTAAAAAGTCTTCCATCCATACGAAACCGACACGGCCGGGAAATCCCTGTGAATTTTGTCGCAGAGCCTCCAGAAGTCCGGAGTTCGGCTCGACCACGAGATATTGTGCCTGTTCACCCAACGCGACTTCAATTAATGGAGCGGCATTCACATCCACCTGAATCAGATCCGCCACGAGTCCCGTAATATTTCGGAATGGTCCATCCGCGTGTCGCCGCGCTTCTGTCAGCAGATAACGCACACCGGGACTGAGTCCCTCATGTCGCTCCTGAAGCTCCTCTAGCGTCGAGATTCGTCCGAGCATGGCGGAATGTCGCCGATGTAGTTCCATCAGATGACTTTTCGCGTCATCCCATAATCGTTCTGCAGATTCCTGCTCACTCTGCGCCTCGGCCAGATCTTCTTCACAGCGCGTCAGAAGTGCTTCCAACTCGGCCAGTTGGCGTTCCATTTCCTCCTGATTCTTCTGCGACGCGCCAAGCTCCGCAAGAATGGACTTTACCCGCGCTTCATTCTGCTCCAACTGCTGACTGATGGACTCTTCTTGAAGTTTCAGTGAATTAATCGCATTCTCCGCGCCGGAAATCTCGCGCATTAAATCGAAACTCCGTGTCTGATGTGTTTCCTTCCGCGCGCGTAATTCGTCCTGCGTGCATGTCGCTTCCTCTAAAAGCTGTTTTGCCGCCGTCAGATTTTCCGACACTTCCGTATACTGATTCTGCGCCTGAAGAAGTTCTTCATTCCGTGTGTTTCGAGAATCCTGCAGAAAACGTAACCGACGCCGCATTTCCGCAATCCGCATTCTGCCAGAGTTAATTTCTCCGTCCAGTTCCGTGGCTCGGCGGGTCTGATACGTCACAACCGACTCAGAAGCGCCGATTGCGTGGCGATTTACTGCTATTTTGTCCGTGAGTTCCTGAATTTTCCGATTAAAATGCGTGTTCGACTTCTCGAACTGCTGCATCTCCGAGTCAGCCGTTTCCAGTTTAGCTGTCAGAAGTGTTTTTTCCGTGAGAAGCTCCGCGATTTTATCCTCCGCAGACGTCGCCTTTTCACGTGCGGAAGTATAATCCATCACCGTCGCCTGAAAACGGAGTTCCTCGAGTCTAGCCGTCAATTCACGAAACTGCGTCGCTCGCTGAGCCTGATTCTGGACACGTGAAAGCTGTTTCGAGACTTCATCGACAATCCGCGACAACTGCGTCAGATTCTGGTCTATACGCTCCAGTCGGTTCATCGCCTCGATTTTTTTCGCCTTAAATCGACTAATTCCAGCCGCCTCCTCAAAAAGAATTCGTCGCTCACGCGGTGAAGACTGTAAGAGACTGTCCACACGCCCCTGCTCAATAATACTGTATGCGTGCGTTCCCAGACCGGTACCAAGAAGAAGATCGCGAATGTCCTTTAATTTACACGGTTGCCGATTCAGGAAGTATTCACTTTCCGCACCGCCGTCACCACTCCGAAAAACGCGCCGAGTAACAACTACTTCTGACGCGTCGAAGTTCAGTCGCTGGTCGGAATTATCGAAAGAAAGCGAGACTTCCGCCGTGTTCATCGCTTTTCGGGTACCAGAACCACTGAAAATCACGTCGCTGGATTCTTTTCCGCGCAACGATTTCATGCTTTTCTCGCCAAGTACCCATTTAATAGCGTCTACGACGTTCGACTTCCCTGACCCGTTCGGACCGACAATAACCGTTAAACCGGCCGAAAACTCGAATCGGTTCCGGTCGGCGAAACTTTTGAATCCGTAAAGGTCGAGGGATTTTAACATACTTTTAGCCTACCCTTTTAACCCGAAAATTTCCTCTCCCACAGATTCCACGAAAACCAGTGGTTTTAAATCTCCCACAGATTCCACAGACTTTCACAGATTTTAAATATTTATTTCTGTGAAATCTGCCCTTTCTGTATGAAGTGCCGTAAAATATGGGGTTCCGAAACGCCAAAAATATGGTGACTTAAATCATTTCCATTTCCTAAAGGCTCACTCATTTCTGTGAAAATCTGTGAGAGCTGTGGAAGATTTAATGGTTTTTGTTTTTGGGTAAAATACACTGTGTAATTTTAACATTTTCCCGTAAAATATCGGTTTCATTCCGTATCTTCCGAACTTTCTGAACTTTCTGACGCTCTTCATCCTTACGGCGTGTCTCATACGGGTCGGACCGGCCAGTTTTCGGAAGCGCGTCGATTCGGAACGACGTATCCAGTGCATTCTGCTCAATCGCCGCCTGCAACACTTCCAGAACATCCGGGTACGTCGCACCCACATCTGAAAGTGCACGAATCACATCCTCAACATGACAGGAAACCACACGTCGCTGGTCCGGGCGATTTACCTCGAAGCGTGAAACCGTCACTTCCGTCGGTGAGCTGGTCCGAACAATAATATTATTCGCCGCCTCAATCGTCATCGGATGCTTAAACATCTGGTTCTCGCCGAAAAGTACGACTTCTGCGCGATTCGATTTTGTCACGTGTAACATCGGCTTTCCTGTAGAAGGAACCACACACAGCGTGAATGTCCGATTTCCGAGTAACTCACCCGCCACCAGTGCGTCGGTCGGACGCATAACACGTAACGCGCGGAACGCACCATATCGGGTTTCCGCCGTCGGAGCACTCATCAGGTCGCGGAGTACTTCATAGGCGTTCAGATCATTCATCACACTCAACGCCAGAAGTGCATGACCACGGTGAACACGATCATTTAACGCCGTTTTTCCGAGAATTTCCGCACCGTCATTCACATCTAGATACGCTAACGCCTGTGCTGACTCGAACTGAACATAAGCGTCTTCCGACATTAAACCAAGTTTCAGCGTATCAATCGCGATTTTCCCAATTGCTTCCAGTTCCAGAGCCGCACGCTTCGTAGTCGTGGGGTCAAGCAACTTTTTCTCCAGTAACTTCATTCGATCCAGTCGCTGAGCCTCCGTCTCCAGAATCGGCATACAACGTACCACATCCACGAATCGGTTAATATTTTCCTTATATACCGGCGGAATCGTCAAAACGAGATATTTATCCGTTTTCGCTTTCGCGACTTTCTCGTGCGTGGAGGTCATCGCGCTCTTAAATCGCGTGTTGATGGAGTGCTCAATTTTCATCGTCATGTGCTTGTCCGGTTTCACAGCTGTCGACTTGACGCGCAACTCAATGAAACGCTCGAATGTCGAAACACCGCCCCCCAGAACCTTTCCACGTCGCTGAGTCACCTTATCTCGGTCCGTCCCCGTTTTTGGCTCAACCAACACCGGCCCAGAACAGTAACCACGCTTGGAACCCTCATGAAGTCCGTCTTTATACAGAAGTTCCCGCATCGGTGCTTCCAGCAGGAAACCACCACGTAAACTCGTCGTTTCACTGTCGGACGGAAGCGTCACTTCCACATCGAATCGGTCTCCCTTCTTCACTCCCGGCGGAAGATAACCCGTCACAATCACCATGGACGTATTCGGATCCGCCAGAACCTCAGCAGGTCGCATCACCTCCTGACTCGCCATTTCACGTAACAACATGGTACGCTGAACCGATTCCGGTGGGTCACTCCCTGTCCCAGCAAGATTCACCACGAGGCTCACGGACGAAATTTCGATAAATTCCGCCCCTACCGGCACCGTCGTGTCGCCAATAAAAAAGGCTTTCGTGTATTCTTTCCCAGAGTCCATGTTCCCGCGTTCCACGTCACCATTTCCTTTACACCCCACCAACAGTGTAAAAGCCAGCACGCTCAGCATTCCGAGGATATTTTTTCGATTTATAAATGAATTTCGGTTCATCTTTCGCCTGTCGTTTATTGTGAAATTTCCGCAATATAGAAGAGAATAAACGTTTCCTGAATTTTTGTCAAGAGTAGAATTCCATTTTTTTAAGATTTCATCTCTTTTTAACAGAAATTCCACTTATAACACTTCTTTCTTACTTTTATTTTTCAAAATTTTATTTTTCTCTTAATTTTTTTTGCAAAATTTTTAAATTTAGACTATAATATATACTAGAGTATAGTTAATGGAATTTTATTCCATGTTTCACCTGTAATATTTTTTCACCTTAGGAAAATTATGTCATTTTCATATCGCTTTTTACAGAGTTTCGCGTTCCGTTCCTCGTTGCTTGCTCTGACAATTTCCGCCTTCATCGGGAATGCTATTCAGGCTGAAAATTCCACGATTACCATTCCGCAACCAGCGCGAGACTCCGTGTGGTTACAGGCGATGAACGTAGATAAAGTCACCAATTTCTCAGGAAAAGGCGTGACGGTCACCGTCATCGACGACTCCGTCTACAGCGCACATCCGTGGTACTCCGCGAATATCCTGAAAGATGAAAATGACGTAACCTTAAGTCGCACGCAGAACGCAACAGGAAATGTCTTCTTCGTAGATGACGGCACGGGAAATTCATGGATTACGGGATTCGAGATTTCTGACACCGTCGGCTCGGAACCGGATAACGCCAATCAGGGACACGGAACCAACGTAACCGGCAGTATTTATCAGGTCGCCACCGACGCTGGTTTAATCGGAGTTAAGAGTAACCTTTCTTTCTATTCCATTCCATACAGCATCCGGTACGCCACCGACCAAAAATCGAATATCATCTCTAACAGTTATGGTGCGAGCGTCGGTTATAGCGGGTTAATTCCTTCTTCGATAGAATTAAAGCTAACAGATGGTACTAAAATTACAGCAGGGCTTACTACAAAAGCCGCCGAGAAAATAGACGCAATCAGTGCCTTTAATTATGCTAACGCTTCTGGCGCGGTCATCCTTTTCGCCGCTGGAAATGAAAGAGTTTTAGGCAACGGCTATTATTATGGCATGATTGTCGACGATTATAAAATTCCATATCTAAATTCCCAAGATTCCAACAAAATGGCGTATCAAGCCGCCCCGCAGACGATTACCGTCGCGGCTCTGAATCAGGACGGCACGGATATTGCGTGGTTCTCCAATTACGGCGCGTGCGTCTTGGTCAGTGCTCCGGGAGAGAGCATTACCACAAGTAAATATAATTACGAGACCAGTACCGTGGAAACCGCCTCCGTGGATGGTACTTCATTCTCCTGCCCTCTGGCGGCAGGGTGCGTCGCACTCGCTACGGAAGCGGCAGAGAGTGTCGGAAACACGATGAATTCCCGACTGGCGAAACATCTTATGGTTGAGTCGTCAACTAAAGTGCAGTTCACCGACGGAAATATCGGCTGGAACGGCACCGATGCGCGAGAAACGTGGGTCACGAATGGCGCGGGGAAAACCTTCTCCCACTCCTACGGTTTCGGTTGCGTCAACGCGGAGGGAATGGTGGACCTCGCCACGAAATATACCGTCTCGGAACAGTCCGTCGTGACTTTCTATTATGATGAAAACAGCTCGCTCGTCGCGGAGAACGCTGAAATGGTCGTATACCTTTCCGGATTAGTTCCTGCCACGAGTAATTCGACGGGAAACAGCTCTTTCATCACGACGAATTTACCGGGAGAAACCACACTGACCACCATGCCGATTTACATCCCGGATTACGACGCGCCAGCGTACGACATGCCTGCATATGACGTACCGGAATACGACACTGGAAATCTGGCCATCAACACAACTTCTGGAATGGCGACGACGCTCGGAGTCACTGGCGCGACGGATTCAGGAATCGGGAACGCGACGGTGATTGTCGGAGGTGAAACCGTCGGTGTCCTGTCCGGCACGGAAATTTACTCGGAATCCTTCACTATCGCGGAAACTGCCTTTACGGATATGAGTTTTCAGTCCATGGAAGAAGTGGCCGTCACGATGATGATGAGTGGTCAACTTGGCGCGTTAGAAGTCGTTCTTTCCCACACGGACAGTGAAAATAACACAACGTCGAGCGTTCTCGCTTTCGCGCAGGAAACGAGTAATAATCTGGCATTAACGCAGGATGCCATTTTCTGGACATTCTCTTCCAACGCATTTTGGGGAGAAGACGTGGAAGGTACGTGGGACGTCTCCGTTTATAATATGTATGACGACCTGCTCACCTCCGACACCTTTAACATCAGTGACACGTATCTAACGTTCTACATGGGGAATCTCATCCCGCTCGGTACAGGCTCCGACGTTCCGGAACCTGCCACATGGATTCTTCTCCTTTCTGCCACTGTCAGTGTTCTGCTACGCGCACCGAGGAAGAATGGAAAGAAAGCATAGTTCGATAAAACACAGATTATATTCAATAAACACGATTATCATGATCAACAAAAAAAGCCCGGAAGTCGTTTTTTCCACTTCCGGGCTTTTCTTATTTCATTTCGTATCTCATTATCTCATTATTTCATTTTCTCATTTCTTATTCAATAATTTAATGTATAA
>JAUNAI010000037.1:8981-21315 GCA_030527705.1 Planctomycetia bacterium
AAAACTTTTACTTCATCATGCACTCATTTTCCGGTTCCGAATGTTTCGGACATTCCGCACTCCGAAAATTCCCAGAACGCCGAAAATCAGCATCGCCCACGTCGCCGGTTCCGGAACGCTTGAGTTATTCATTCCCAGAGCACTGAGGCTGACCGACATATTATTCAGAGTATTATATCCTGAGAAATCCCACGCGAAAAGCGAGTCGCTATCCAGTCCGCCAAAATTGGAGACAGTCACCGTATTCGAGTCAGCATCTCCGACGAAATCCGCACCACTGAACAACGCAGAATCATCCAGCCAGTCCGTGAAAGTCGCCATTGAGTCTGCATTCAGACCATTCAGCAACATCGAAATCTGTGCATTGAGGTCTCCGTCGAAACCACTTAAAGTAACGTAACCGGAAGTCGCCGTATCCGCGAGAGCCAGCTCCGAATTAAGCGTCAATTCCCCCTTATTCGCCGCAGATTTCAGCGTCGCATTCACCGTCGTATCGGTCGTTTCAAGAGTGAACAGGTCACTTCCCTTTATACCAGTCAGACCAGACTGCGCGGTGATGAGCGTCTGTTTCTTGTCGATGTCCGACTTACTCAGAATTCCGAGACCGTGATCCAATCCAACCGTAGTTTTATCAGCGCCAGCGTACGTTCCAGTTACCTTCAACTGTCCGTCCGAAATCGTAACGGCACCGGTATTTTCCATATTTCCACCAACAATCAGCGTTCCGCCCGTCACGGCCACATTCCCCTGATTCTTAAGCGTTCCGACTGACGACGCAAAATTTAGCGTCCCGCCATCTACGAGAATCGAGCCGACATTCACAGCACCTTTCTTTCCGTAAGCACTCATCGAACCACCATAAACGTTCAATTTTGCAGCAGAACCAATACCGAAAAAAGTATCCTGTGCCGTATTTTCTGTCGCCAGATCGACACCGAGTTTAATGTCCGCACCATCATAAACGTTCATCGTTCCATCTGCCGGACGATTCACAATCTGCGTTTCCCCTTCACCGTTTCCGATGTTAAAGTTCCCTGCCGTGGTAAGTTTCGCAGTCTCCGCTCCACCACCGATATTCACGATACTCTTAATCATACTGGGGTCACGTTTCGCATCATTATTATTCGCAATGCAGAAATAACTCCCAATTTTCGTCGTTCCGCCTGTCATGGTAAACTCACTGACGTTCACATGATCCGGATTCGCTTTATTTTTCAGGCCCATAATCAGGTAACTACCGACATTCAGCACTCCACCCGTCATGGTGAATGTTCCTTCCGAACCACCTTTTCCATCATAATCGCGAGCGATCTGTAATCCGCTCCCCACGAGGTCCATCGTTCCGCCATTCAGCAGGACCGTCCCGATACCATGACCAGAGCAGTAAAATGATTTCGTTGACTTAAACGTCGCGCCGGAATTTACTGTCAGAGAACCGCTATTCCCAATGTCCGACCCGAACGCAGGATAACCGTTGGTTTCAACATACGCGCCATTATTCAGCACCAAATTCGCACTATTCCCAGGCTGAGCATTCGCGTAAATCCCTTTTTTCGCCACAAGCGACGCATTCGACACGTTCACCGTTCCATTCAGGATCAGTAGGCTCGGCGTCTGTCCACGGAAATCGGACGGCGTTCCACCCTCCAGCGTAAGAGTTCCACCTGTAATGTTTACCATCCCGGCCTGATCTGCCGTACCAACCTGGTAGAAATCACCAGTCGTATCCGCTGTAATATTTTTCGTTCCGGTAATGGTCTCCCCACCGAAAACCAGTGCGTTCCCAGCCACCAGCGCCAAAACCGTCGCACCAACACGCTCCAGACGCCGTCTTTTTTCCATTTTCATGGTATTTTCCTTAAAAATAAAACCGAAAAAGTTAGAATTATTCATATTCTACTCTCTATTATAATCCGAAAATAGAGAAATTGCTAAAAAATTTTGAGAAAATAGAGAAAAAATAGAAAATTTCCGAGAAACGTAAAATCTACCACTAAATTAAATTATAACCCTTCTATCAAAAAATTCGGTTTATAGGAAAAATTTTTAAAATTTTGTAAATGTTTAGAAAATTTATCGATAAGAATCTACTAATAGCGCTTGACAATTAAAATTAATGTGTTATACTTAACAGTGAGAAATTCCCTACCGTGAGAAGGTCGAGGGAAAATATCGACTGTTATCGTCGGACACAGAGTGTTTAGGGAGAGCAAAAAACGTTCTGTGCCCAGTTTGGTTTTTTAGCCATTGGAGTAAACTATGCAGGAAACGATTGAAAAGACCCAGGAAATGATTGCACACGAAAATGCAGTCAGACAGATTCTGGAACAGAACAATAACGACCCGAGTCGCCTGATTCCGATTCTTCAGCAGATCCAGGATATGGATAAATATCTGTCGAAAGAAGCGATCATGCAGGTTGCCGTGGAACTGGACATTCCCGTCTCGCACATTTACGGCGTGGCGACGTTCTACGCGCACTTCTCGTTAAATCCGAAGGGCAAGCACATCATTCGTCTCTGCGATGGAACCGCTTGCCACGTGAAAAAGTCTCACGGCATTCTGAATAAACTTTACAGTAAGTTGGGACTCAGCGATGAGAACCGTACCACCAAAGACCTTCTGTTCACGGTGGAAATCGTCAGTTGCCTCGGTGCTTGTGGTTTAGCGCCGGTTATGGTTCTTGACGAACATGTTCATGGTCAGTGTACCCCGGAAATGGCGGAAACGCTGATCGACGAAATCATCGCAAATGAAAAAGCTGGAAACTAAACTGAAAAGGAACAAACAGAATGAGTAATTTTATTCCGCTCGAACAGCTTGCTGAGAATTATCAGAAAGCGACGTCTCAGATTAAACGCCGCATCGTTATTTGCGGTGGTACGGGCTGTATCGCCAACGGTTCTATGAGTGTCCGCGACGCTCTGATCGAAGAACTGGAAAAAGCTGGCGAAGAAGTTATCGTCGAAATCAATGAAGGTCACCTCGACCACCCGGCGACGGGAACGTACGTTTCCAAGTCTGGCTGCCAGGGTTTCTGCCAGATGGGCCCGCTCATGCGTATTGAACCGGAAGGAATTTTCTACACGAAAGTGAAAGCCTCCGACGCAGCCGACATCGTGAACAAGACGATCAAAAACGGCGAACTTCTTGAACGTCTCGCGTATGTTGACCCGGCTACGAAAAAAGTCTGTATGAAAGAAGACGAAATCGACTTCTACACCAAGCAGCATCGTATCGTTCTGGAAAACTGCACGATTGAACCGGAAAACGTGGAAGAATATATCGCCCGCGAAGGTTACATCGGTGCTCGTAAAGCGATTACTGAAATGACGGCTCAGGAAGTCTGTGACGAAGTTCTCGCGTCCGGTCTCCGTGGTCGTGGTGGCGGTGGTTTCCCGACCGGTATGAAGTGGAATTTCACCCTGAATTCCTCGAACAAAGACCCGAAACGCTACGTCATCTGCAACGGCGACGAAGGCGACCCGGGAGCGTTCATGGACCGTTCCGTGATGGAAGGTAACCCGCACTCCGTCATCGAAGGTATGATGATTGCTGGTAAAGCGATTGGCGCGGACGAAGGTATCGTTTACGTGCGTGCTGAATACCCGCTCGCCGTCTCTCGTATGCGTCGTGCGGTCGCGGACGCCGAGAAACACGGCCTGTTGGGCGATAATCTGTTCGGAACCGACTTCTCCTTCCGCGTTCGTATTATGGAAGGTGCTGGCGCGTTCGTGTGTGGTGAAGAAACCGCTCTGATGCGCTCGGTCGAAGGTAACCGTGGTATGCCGATGCCGAAACCGCCGTTCCCAGCTGTCTCTGGTCTGAATGGCAAGCCGACCGTGATTAATAACGTCGAAACGCTGGCGTTCGTGCCGTATATTCTCCGTAATGGCGCGGAAAACTATAAGTCCGTTGGTACCGAAAAATCTCCGGGAACGAAGACGTTCGCCCTCACGGGTCACGTCGCCAACACCGGTTTGATTGAAGTTCCGTTCGGCGCAACGCTCCGTCACATTGTTTACGATATTGGTGGTGGTACCATTGATAATGATGGTAAACTCACTGGTGAAGATTTCAAATCCGTTCAGATTGGTGGTCCGTCGGGTGGATGCCTCACGCCGGATATGCTTGACATGACTCTGGACTTCGACTCCCTGCAGAAAGTCGGCGCAATCGTCGGTTCTGGAGGTCTCGTGGTTATGAACAACCAGACCTGTATGGTGAAAGTCGCTCGTTTCTTCATGCAGTTCACCCAGAACGAATCCTGCGGTAAATGCACTCCGTGCCGTGAAGGTACGAAACAGATTCTGTCGTTGCTTGACGACATTATCAAGGGCCGTGGCACGTTGGAAACGCTGGACCTTCTGGAAGAAACTGCGAAAGCCGTTCAGCTCGGTTCTCTCTGTGCTCTTGGTAAGACGGCACCGAATCCGGTTCTCTCCACGTTGCGTTACTTCCGTGACGAGTATATCGCTCACGTAGTGGACAAGATTTGCCCGACTGGCGAGTGCTCCGCGTTGGCGCGTCCGGAAATTGACCCGGAAAAATGCAAGGGTTGCACCGTTTGCTCGAAGAAGTGCCCGGTCGGCGCGATTACCGGTACGCTGAAACAGCCGCACCAGATTGATGCGAAGAAATGCATCAAGTGTGGTGCCTGTAAAGCCGCCTGTAAGTTTGGCGCAATTAAAGGAATCTAGGATTTAATACCGAAAACGGTTTGAGAATAAAAGGAGTTCATATATAATGTCCGATGTTAAAAAATTGACCGTCAACGGTATTGAAGTCGAATTCACTACCGAACGTAATATTCTTGAAGTCGCGCGTAAAGCCGGCATCAAAATCCCGACTTTTTGTTATCAGTCCGAACTGAGCATTTACGGTGCGTGCCGTATGTGCGTCTGTGAAGTTGCCACGCCGGCGAAAGACCGTGAAGGAAACGTCACCTACCGTACGATGCTGATGGCTGCCTGCTCCACCGCTCCGATGGACGGTATGATCGTGAAGACGGACACTGCCGACATTCGCGCCATGCGTAAAGTCGCGGTGGAACTGCTCCTCGCGAATCACACGGTTGACTGCCCGAACTGCGTCCGTAGTGCGGATTGCGAGTTGCAGGACGTTGCGCGCCGTCTGGGTGTCACGAAAGTGCGTTATCGTCAGAACGACAAGCCGCAGCCGATTGATGATTCCAGTCCGTCAATCGTCCGTGACCCGAACAAGTGCATTCTGTGTGGTAACTGTGTTCGTGTCTGCCGTGAATTGCAGGGGGTTTCCGCGATTGATTTCGAAAATCGTGGTTCCAACGCGAAAGTCGCTCCGGCGTTCGACGGAAAACTGAATGACAGTGCTTGCGTGAACTGTGGTCAGTGCGCGGCGGTCTGCCCGACGGGTGCGATTACGGTGAAACAGGACATCCAGAAGGTCTGGGATGCGCTGTACGACAAGACGAAAACCGTCGCGATTCAGATTGCGCCGGCTGTCCGTATGGCGTTGGGCGAAGAATTCGGTCTTGCACCGGGAACCAACGTGGAAGGCAAAATGGTCGCCGCTCTGCGTCTGATGGGCTTCCAGCACATTTACGACACGAACTTCACCGCTGACCTCACGATCTGGGAAGAAGCGACGGAATTCAAAAATCGCGTTCTGAACGGCGGCGTCCTCCCGATGTTCACCAGTTGCTGTCCGGCATGGGTGAAGTACGCGGAAACGTTCTGCCCGGATATGTTGCCGAATCTCTCCACGTGCCGTTCTCCGCAGGCGATGTTCAGCTCATTGGCGAAGAAAGTTCTCCCGGCGGAACTCGGTTGCGAACAGAAAGATCTCTTCATGGTTTCCATCATGCCGTGCACGGCAAAGAAAATGGAAGCTGGACTTGAGAAGTTCAACGAAGAAGACGGCACTCCGGAAACGGACGCGGTCATCACGACTTCCGAATTGGCTCGCATGATTAAGTCGATGGGAATCGATTTCGCGGCACTTGAACCGTCCACGTTCGACAAACCGCTCGGTTTCGGTACTTCCGCGGGTCTCATTTTCGGTACTTCCGGTGGTGTTATGGAAGCTGCGTTGCGTTACGCTTACGAAGACCTAACCGGCACGAAACTGGAAGACATCAACTTCACCGCCGTTCGTGGTATGGACGAAGTGAAAACCGCCTCCGTCACGCTGAATGTAAATGGTCAGGACGTTACGGTGAACGTCGCTGTCGTTTACGGTCTGCGTAAAGCTGGCGAGTTGGTGAAGAAGATTAAGGCTGGTGAGATGGATGTCCAGTTCGTCGAAGTGATGGCGTGCCCGGGCGGTTGTATTTCAGGCGCAGGTCAGCCGATTGGCGTTACCCGTGCGAAACGCGTTGCGCGTCAGGACGGAACGTACGCGACGGACGCGACTGCGGCGGTTCAGAAGTCGCAGGATAACACGACGGTTGCAGATTGCTATCAGGCGACGCTCGGTGGTCAGCCGAACTCGCACGAAGCGCACCATCTGTTACACACGATTTACGTCAAGCGCGACATCGTGAAATAAGCGATTTTAAATCTGATACACTATAAATTTTCGTTTCACCGTCGTTTCGCGTTGCAGAAACGACTACCTGAAGGAACGCCCTTCGCGGAATTTTCAAGTGGAATCAGTATAACAGGCGTTAAATCTTTACACACAGCCGGAAACTGCTCACAAAAGTGGTTTCCGGTTTTTTTGTGTTTTGAACCGGGCGCAATTATCTGACGCATTGGCGATATTTACTCAGCAACCAGCGTGCGTCGGAGTGCGTCAGGCGTGGGATTTTTCCGAGCGTTTTGTCTTGCGCGTTGCGGAAGGTTATCATACATTCAGCGTCTTTATGCGGTCCCTCGATGGTGTACGTTGTGACATCTTCTAGGTGAAACGTTTTCGTGCGACGGACCCCCAACCAAGCGACACGGTATGTGACCTGATTCGGTTGAAAAATCAACGTTCTGCGTTCCGTGTACTTAAAAAGCTCGCAAAAAAAGCAGTACAGGAGGAACACTCCGACAAACTCAAACGGTAAGATGAATAACAGAATCCCCCACCATGCAAGATTTTTCACATCGAGAATCCTCAAGAGTTGCAGAATGACAACGGACGTACAACAGCTCCAAACTCCGCCAAATATACCTAAAATAACAGTTTTGGACAGCGACGCATCCCATCTTCCCTTCTGCGTCACCTCGAACGGCAATGAATCACTCACCTGCGTCCACTCGCATTTTTTCGGTTTCCGCACGTGCTTATTCTCTCCGTCCGCCGAATATGTTTCCTTTATTTCCGTATGTTCCTCTTTATCATAATCGTCGTCGCCCACAAGAAACCATTCCGAATGGGAAGTAGTACCGATGAACGCATTCATTTCTTTCAACTGCCAAACTTTCGTTGTATCGTTCGTTCTCATGGTTGCCACAAGTAACAACTTGCCACCGTCACGCAAATCCGCGCAAATGTATTCTGAATAACGACCGCTCCATGTTGGAGAAATGATATTAAATTCTTTGAGATTTTTCCGCGGAATAAAGCTATTTTTACGGATGAACCCACGCTGAACATACGTGAGACCGTCGTGATTCAAGGTCAATTTTCCGTAGAAAAATAATTCATAAAGCAGGCGGGAAAGGAGGAAAAAGTCGCTAATTACGAAGAGAATATCGATACAATGTACGCTCGTCCCGCTCGGTCTGTCCCATAAAATACTCAGAACAAAGAGCGTCCAGAACAGAAAGCCAACCGTCATGGCGATGAGAATCGCACAGCCTCTAAACGTCCAGAACGGGCGCATTTCATACGTGATTTCGACCTTAGTGCGACGGCATAAACGCGGCGGATTCATGATGATTGTTCCTTTCGGCTGGGATGATTTTAAGAAAATTCCAGAGAACGTAATTATATCAGAATCTTCACAAAAATGAAAGGGGAGACAAGAAAAAATGCAAGTTTTTCTACCCACAGCATGAAAACATGAAAATCTTTCGCTCTGGTATTGACGTATTTCTCGAATATGGTAAAATGAAAGAGTTCGATAATCGAAGGGATTAAGATATGTCGCCTATTTTGCAAAAATGGTTTCTCCCAATAATTAATAGAAGGTCAAATCATGAAAAATCATCATTTTTTATCCATATTTTTAGGAATTCTGTGTTCTTTCGCCTCCATTTCGGGAAGCGTTTTCGGAACGGAAAATGTCACGGAGGATATCTGGCTGACGATTTCGGATGAGAAAGCGGGAACGGTGACGGTTTCGTGGCTGTCGCCGGCGGCGGGCGTTTCGCGTGTGTTTTTCGGGAAGGACGCAGAATGTAAGGAAGCCTCCATAGAAGTGAAATCGGAAGAAGTCGGAAAGACGGATGAAACGAAAACGTTTCTGAATTTCGTGCCAATTCCGGTAATGGAGAAAGTCGGAGCGGATTCACGCTGTTTTTACCGGACGGAAACGAAAATGGCGGACGGGACGGTTTATCGCTCGGTGGTGAAGTCTTTTGCGACGTTGGCGACGGACGAATTACGGTTGGCGTTCGTCGGAAATGTGCATACACGGACGATTCCGGAGACTGTACCGGCGCAGAAACCGCACATTGTGTGTCTGACGGGGGATATGGTCCCGAAATTGTGGGAAAACGGTATGTTGGCGGAGGTCGCGCGGGAAAATGTGAAGCCGTTTTGTCTGCTGGTGGCGAAAAACCGTGAGTTGTTCGCGTCCACGTTGCTGATGGTCGTGTTAGGGAATCATGACCGCGAAATCGTGAAACGTGGTGAGCGTGTGCCGGGACCGTCGGTTTCATATGATACGGAAGGTGGCGCATTTTGTCGCTTTTTTGCACTTCCAGGAGACCGTTGGAAGTGGTTCATCGACTGGGAACCCCTCTCCTTTCGGCTTGTGGGACTTGACCTGAACCACATTTACGACCATGGCACGTCACTCCAGTCCAGTCACGCATGGCAGGTGGATTCCGAGCAGTTTCAGTGGTTTGAGCGCGTGATGAATTGCGAGAAAAAGTTCATCGTGACGTTCCAGAATGAGAAATGCTCCACCGTCCGGAGTAGCGAAAAAGCAACGTGGGAGAAAGTTCTTGCGCATGGCGATGCGCTCATTGCGGGCTTCGGTCATTATGCGGAACGTGCGGAAAAAGACGGGGTGAAATACTTTAACACCTCCTATTACGGATGTGGCGACAAGTATCCCGACCGTTTTAAGACCTATTTTGAAAGCCGCGACAATTTCCTGCTTTTAACCGTCCAGCCGGAAAAATGGTGTACGAACTCCGTGACATTCACGACGCAACCGTCCTCAACCGAAGCGAATCGCGGTAAAAGGATAGAAAATCGATAGATTTAAAGTTTTTGCTAAAATCATTTATGTAGAATGAATGTTTTGGCTAAACGCTTTACGCAAATTTCTACCGTGTAAACTCGGAGGAACTTGCTCCTATAAAAATGTTACGGTCGTGGGGAGATAAAATTTTGAATGTTGTTTTTTCTCAAGACCGTACCGCAAAAATTTCAAAGCTTTCTTGATTAAATTTTTTATTTTGTTTTGTTTTTATAAACCATGAAAACCATCGACATTCAAAATGCTAGCGTCATTTACGAAACGAAAACGGCCCTGAATCAGATTTCCTGGTCCGTCCAGAAAGGGGAGCGGTATTTTATCCTCGGCGCGAACGGTGCGGGGAAAACGACGCTTGTAAAAATGCTTCTCGGCTACATCTGGCCTCGGTACGGTGCGAAAATCTCCGTGCTTGGCGAGGAATACGGAAAGGTGTGTCTTGCGGAACTCCGAAAACGGATTGCGTGGGTGAGTCCGTTCGTGCACCAATTCACGCATAATCCCAACTTGACCGCGTGCGAAATGGTTCTGTCCGGGCGAGACGCGACACTCGGTGTTTATTTTCAGGATGTTACGGAAGAAGATAGGCAAGAAGCGGAAAAAATGCTGGCACTTCTAAACGCGGAGAAGTTGATGGACCAGAAATTGCCGACACTCTCGTCCGGGGAACAGGTAAAAGTCCTCATTGCGCGCGCGTTGATGACGAATCCGGAACTGATGATTCTCGACGAGCCGAACGTTTATATGGACGTGTCAGGGCGGGAATTTCTGCTGAAAACGATTGAGAAACTGGCGCAAGACCGACCGGATTTAACGATCGTATTTATTACGCAACGAATTGAAGATATTCTGCCGATTTTCACGCATGGAATGATTCTTAAAAATGGAGAGATTCTCGTCGATGGACCACGTGGTGAAGTTCTGACGGAAAAAAATTTGAAACGTGCTTTCGACATGGACCTGAAACTCGTTGAGACACACTCTGGAAGGTTCTGGACGGTGATTGAATAATGAGAGAATGATCGTTGAGAAGAATATAAAGATGAACAAAGAAATGGGAAGTGAAAAACCTTCTATCACCTCCCATTTCCTCCTTTTTTCATAAATTTTCGTCTATAACAGTAACAGAATCATTCCCAGCGGAATCAGATAAAAGGAAAACAGGCCAATGCTTCGGGAACGGAGGAGGCGGACTAGGAGCGTGAGAGCGAAAAGGCTCACGATAAAACAGACCAAAAAACCGACCCCCAGTGGTAGAAGTCCGACATTTCCAGCAGAACCATCTTTCAGGAGCTTCAGGATTTCGACCAGACTCGCTGCTCCGACGGCCGGAACTGCAAGAAGGAAGGAAAATGCGCCAGCATCCTGACGTTTCAGACCTGCGAAAAGTCCAGCCGTAATTGTTGAACCACTACGCGAAAGCCCCGGCAGGACCGCGAGCGCCTGAATACAGCCAATCGCCAAGGCTCGTTTCCAAGTGAGTGTTTTCAGGTTACGTCGTAATCCAAGTTTCTGTAATTCATGCGGATTCTGCATGGAAAGTTTCTGTGCAAAAATGAGTAAAATAGCCGTCAGGAGCATCATCATACCCGTAATCTGAACACTACTCATGACCGCCTCGAACGGAGCCTCGAAGAAAACCTTCACAAGGATTCCGACAATTCCAACGGGAATCGTACCGACAATCAGGAGACGGAACAGATGCGGGTCTTTTCCTAACAGCATCCGCCACAATGGTCGCCAGTAGTAACATATAATCGCTAAAAGTGACGCACAGTGTAACAGAACGCTGAGCATAAGCGGTTCCTCAATTTCCCTCCACCCAAATCGGGTAAAAAGTTCATTCAGGAAAACGAGATGCCCCGAGGAACTGACCGGAAGAAATTCCGTAAGTCCCTGTAAAATCGCCATTAAAATGACCTGTAAGTAAACCATTTTGGATTCCTTTTTATACGTGCGCTTCTTTCTTATGAATTCCTAACACCGCCGGCGGATAAGGTCGAATGTCCCACTCGCCAAACGGTTCCAGAGCACTCCAGTCGAACGTCGTATCCGATTCTACCACAAAAACGCTCTGCTCCGGTGCCTGATCGTACAGGTTTTTCAGAAGTGCATAAACGTCGTCCATTCTCTCATTAAAAAAGAAATACGGTGGCGAACAAAATACCATCCACGGATGGTCTTTCGGCAATTCCGGATTGCGTCGGTACCAGAGAAACACATCCCCCGCAAAAACCTGTGCCTGATTCTGAAGATTCAGCGACGCGATATTCTGCTGGATAATCTTCGCTGTCGGGAAATGCTGTTCCGTAAAAATACACCCAACTGCGCCACGACTAATCGCTTCCAGTCCCAGCGCACCAGTCCCACCGAAAAGATCCAGCACGAATGAATCTTTCACCCACGAGTGAATCAGATTAAACGCAGCCTCGCGCACACGGTCTTTCATCGGACGTAATCGACGGTCACCGAGATAACTCAATTTACTTCCGCGGTACTTTCCACCAATAATTCGTAATCCAACCGGGTCAATTTCCTGAGAATAAGAACCGACATTCCTCCCTGCCTTGCGTGCAGAAGGAACAATCTGTGATTTACGTGGATTCGGTCGTGACATGTTGTCGCTCCTATAATATGGATTCCGTAGAAATTAATAAAAAACGGAATCTTAAAAATACGTCTTGATTAAGTAAATCTGTTTCCCTTTAATCTTACACAATTATTCCAATTTTGGAAGGCCAAACGTGTAAAAATATTCAGGTTTTTCGAGTTTTTCCCGTTTTTTTCGTAAAAACATAAAAAAACGCAGTTGCAAAAACACAACTGCGTCGAATTCTCAAATTTTAGAGCATTCTTTATTTATTGATACGATAGTGGCGCGAACGATAAATCGGACGGGCGACTTTTTTGGCCGGCGTGCAAGCATGAGCGGCTTCAGCAGCGACAGCGGCAGCAGCAGCTTCTGCTTCCGCCTTGGCTTTCTCTTCAGCTTCC
>JAUNAI010000328.1 GCA_030527705.1 Planctomycetia bacterium
CGCCCCCTCTTGACTTTCGTTATACTCCCTTTTTTACGATAGATACACAAAAAAACCGGGCTATTTAACTCTAACCCGGTTCTTTATGGGTGCGCCTGGATTCGAACCAGGGACCTCCGCCTTATCAGGGCGGCGCTCTAACCAACTGAGCTACGCACCCAAGTTTCCTAAACTCTTGATACTAAAACGTTCCACGGAATCGTCTAAGTATGTAAAGTATTATAGCAGATGTTTCTATTTTGGCAAGGGGGGGTAATCCCATTTTTTCAGAATTTCTACAAAATTCCCCGATTTTAGGAAATTCCAGACAGTTTCAGCGATTCTCTGAAACAGAACCTCCTCTAAACTCAATCTAAATTACCCAGTCGTTCTCTAAATCTCCCGAAATCTCCGTATTTTCTCTAATTCCCGTCCTACCCCTTTTCAAATTTTGAAAATGTGGTATAATAATTGTGTATTTTATACCCGATTCACTATAATTCGTCGTTTCACGTTCTTGAAATGGCTACTGGAAGGACCGCCCTTCCCTAAAATTTTCATGTGTGATTGGTATATTTAGTTCTAGCACAAGGATACTTATTATGGCAAAAAATCTTCCCGGAAATGTCAAGGTTAAAGAAGCTGGCGGTAGCAAGGATAAATTCTGGGTTCCGCGTATGTGGAACGGAATGCGTTTTACTTCATTTATGGGATTACTTGCGCGTAACGCTTTTCTGGTAAACCCAATTCGTTGGCCGATGGCGGGAATTAATGTCTGTGCGAGCGTCGTGTGTTCTTCTCTGACCATGTATCAACACATGAAACTCGGCGCTCAAATCGAAGCAACTGAAATTAAGCAGGACCCCGTTTTTATCGTGGGACACTGGCGTTCTGGAACGACGATGTTACACGAAATTCTGATGCGTGATCCTCAGTTTACCTGTCCGGACACTTTCTCCTGTTTCGCACCGGAATTCTCACTTGTATCTCGGAAGTTCTTCACTTCCGTGTTACAGTTACCGGATAAACGTCCGATGGATAATGTCGCGTTCGGGTGGAACACCCCGCAGGAAGATGAATTCGCCCTGCTCGCGATGGGTTTACCGTCGCCGTACGACCATCTCGCGTTTCCGAATAACATGAAGTGGAAAGGTCGGCAGGACCGTGTACTGAACTGCTTGGATCTGTCGCTGAATGACGCAGAGCTGAAACGCTGGAAAGAGGGACTTGCGTGGTTCATCAAGATGTTAACATACCGGGACGACCGTCGTCTCGTGCTGAAATCTCCGACGCATACCGCGCGCGTGGGAATTCTGAGTCAGATGTATCCGAATGCAAAATTCATCCACATTTCGCGTAATCCGTATACGTTGTATGCCTCGACGGTAAATCTCTGGAAACGTTTCCTTTCCCGTGACGGACTTCAGTTCTCGAATGGCGCGTATCTGGAAGAACTGGTTTTCGCCTCGATGGTCCGTATGTATGAAGCGTATTTCCGCGACACGGCCAACATGCCAGCGGACAAGTTAATCGAAATTCGTTATGAAGACCTCTGTGCCGACCATGTGGGAACGATGGAGCGCGTGTACAGCCAGTTACAGCTCGGCGATTTCGAAAAAATGCGTCCGGGACTCGTAAAATACGCAGAAGAACATAAGAATTACAAGAAGAATAAATTCGAAATTGACGATGAACTGCGTGACCGAATTACGGAACGCTGGGCACTTTATCTTGACCGTTTCGGTGGTGAAGTCTGAGTATAAAAAGAAAGTATAAGAGGCGTGAGAAAAGGAGAGAAAAAAGACAAAAAGGAGTAAACTTCAGAAAAGTGATCCACTCCGAAAATCTCCGTAATTCCGCATCGATTTTAAATAAAATAGAAGGAGGAACTGATAAGATAAACCTGTCTTACCAGTTCCTCTTTCATTTTATGATACGGAAATTTTTTCGTGTTTTTCAGGAATATTTACACTTATACGGGAATTTAAACTTATAAATGTTCCCATATAAATGTTTCCACGACAAAAATTTCTCGATTATTCTTCCTTTTCTATTTCCTCACTGAATAACGGTCCGTCAGGAGAAACCGTCTCCGTTTCCGTGGCCTCTTCATCTACGTCCACCTGATTATCGTTGCGCAGAAAGAGATATTTAAGAACTTTCGGCGGTATATAGGTCGAAATATCCTGTACGCTTCCATCACAGAGCGTGGCAATAAACGTTCCATTTTCCGCGTAGATTTCCCGCGCCGCATGCTCGAATTGAATGTCGGCGGTCGGGTCCATCCAGCAGAACGGTTCCGCTTTCTCGACGAAAAGAATCGTGTTACTCGTTCCGTCACTGATTTCAGCCATTCTCACCCCTTTTCCTGCCGGACGGAACACCGTATTTTCACTGACAACAACGGAAATAATCGCTTCTTCCGGCGCGAGTTTTCGGCGCGGGTCTTTATAAACCGCCGGGCAGTCATCATGAAACTAACTATTCCAATCGCTGTCCCACGGCTCATCGAGACGAATCTGGTCAAGAAGTTCCTGCTGTTCCAGATACGGCAGAAGTAACACACGCCACGAGTGTAACGGCTTATCCTCATCATCGACGGTGAAAAGTGACGAATAATTCCTATATACCGACTCGAAAACAAGTGCTGCAAGTCCGAGCTGTTTCATATTATTTGTAAACTGCATTCTTCGGGCAGCATTACGCGCCTTCTGGACGGCGGAAAGGAGAAGCGCGGCACTCATACCCGTCACACTGGCGGCGACCACAGCAGAATTCCGTTTCTTATAGATGAGATTCTCCCCCACAATTTCATCTACACTGATTTCCAATGCCAGATCCTTTCCATCTTGCGTCAGTTTCAGCATATCCAGATAAATCTGCGTGATAAAAGCAACCTGTGGGACGGGGCTATTTTCCACATTCCGCAGAATCTGTTCCTTCCACTTATTCGCAACTTTCACCATATTTCTCGCCGCCGCCTCAGTTTTTGAGCACGCCCGAACTTTCGCCGTCGCGCAGTGCAGGTCAAGAGAAACCATCACCGTATCGAGACCGCGCGCAATCACCCGAGCACCCGGATTTGCGAGATTTCCATTCTCGGTAAACTCTTCCAGCATCGGTTCTAGCTGTCCCTGAATTAACGGATTCATCGTGAAAACGACCTGAACCGCCTCTTTCGCGCCGAGACGGAAACCATCACGAAATTGCGGACGGTCCGCGTGATTCTGCGCCACTAAATCGGCATACATCTGCGCGTATTCCGCACGCACTTCCGCGTTTTCCATCGGTGAAAACGCTATCCGGTAAAAAATCACATTATTCACGTAACCTGCGGCGATACACCGAGTTACCTCCTCCATTCTCTTCTCTCCAGCAAAAGAAAGGAAACCGCTTAAATCCTGGAGTTCCGCGATTTTTCCGCATTCTTTTCCGTACCACTTTCCACGAAATTTTCCGCGTTATCATCACTGTCCACGTTCTTTTCCGTGTTCTGTTTACCGACGGGAATAACGACTGTGAAGGGATTCATCGGGTCCACGAGGTCCAGCAGAATATAAACATCTTCCGCGTCCGCTTTCACGAGCTGTTCCTTTTTCGTATTCAGGGTGGCGGCAAGTGTCTTATAAACAGCCGCGGCCTGCGCAGCTTGCGTCCCTTCTGAATACGTTTTCGGTAGATATTTCTGCGCCAGAGTAATTACTGTATCCGTTGCCGTCACAAGATTCAGACGTTTCAGATCGACATGTGCCACCGCGACCGTCGTCGGCGTTAACCACGGCCTAACAGCTTCATAAATTTTTTGTGCTTCAGCTTCCGAATTGATTTTCTTACTTTTTTCACCTTTTCCTGCGCGAAAGTAGGTAACGTTATGACTACCACGAGCGTTACAAAAAACAGAATGGTCAGTAATTTCTTTATCATTTATGAGTTTCCCCTTATGAAATGTTGAAATTAAAAGACACCAGAAAAATTAACGTTTCTAACTTTAATATATATCAGAAAATTCTAAAAATCAAGAGTCTGAATGAAGATAATAAGAAAAATATTAAGAAAAATCACAAAAAAAAGAATACCTCCGTGTTTCCGTTTATCTTTTAAAGCCTCCTCTTTTAGCCTGAATATTTCATACATCCCTGAAAGATACAGGTAGAGCACCATCATCTGACCGCGTTGCGATCAAATGTAGTAGTCGTGGGTGTAAATCGAC